>CAJQQJ010000403.1 GCA_905480445.1 uncultured Alphaproteobacteria bacterium
TCATGAAGACCTCTGTCATCTCAGAGGACTTAAGACAACGCTACCTATCCAAGCCCGGTGACCTAAACGCTTTCGAAGCCCGAGCCATCGTGTTCGACGGGCCAGAAGATTATCACAAAAAAATCGACAACCCAGCGCTCAACATCGATGCCCAATGTATCTTGGTGATGCGTGGTGCTGGTCCCAAGGGCTATCCAGGTGGCGCAGAAGTGGTCAACATGAGAGCGCCTTCTTACCTCTTGAAACAAGGCATCAACGACTTGCCTTGTTTAGGTGACGGGCGGCAGTCTGGCACTTCAGGCGCACCTTCAATTCTGAATGCTTCACCTGAAGCCGCGGACGGCGGCGGTTTGGCGCTGCTACAAACCGGTGACATCATCCGGATTGAACTGAGCAAATGCAGTGCTGACATTATGCTCAGCGAAGAAGAATTGGCGAAGCGGGCAGAAGAACTAGCCGCTGCTGGTGGTTTCCCAATGCCTGAAAGCCAATCCCCATGGCAGCAGTTCTTCCGAGAGAAAGTCGAACCTTTCTCAGATGGTATGGTGTTGAAAGACGCCCCTAATTATCAGGCTATTGCTCAGCGTCATATCCCACGTAACAATCACTAAATTTGAAAGACAAACTAAATGAACAAGATCGACCTGAAGGGCGAAATCGCAATAGTTACTGGTGGAGCACAAGGCATTGGCCTGGCGACAGCCAAGCGATTGGCCGTTTCCGGTGCAAAGGTTTGCCTTTGGGATATAGATTACGAGCAGCTGAAGACTGCTAAAGCGGAAGTTGGCCGTGCTGCCACGATTTATAAGGTCGACATCACGCGCTACAACCAAGTCGAGAAGACGATGGAACGCGTGCTTGATCGACATGGCAAGGTCTCCATTCTCGTCAACTCTGCCGGCATTGCTGGCATCAATACAACTGTCGATGATTACCCTTTAGATCAATGGCAGCGGGTCATGGAGCTCAACGTTAACGGCACCTTCCATACCAACCGTGCTGCTGTTCCGATCATGAAATCCAACAACTATGGTCGCATTGTTAACATCGCATCTGTCGCTGGTAAGGAAGGTAATCCCAACGCTTCCGCCTACTCAACGTCGAAAGCAGCCGTCATTGGCTTCACTAAATCGCTCGGCAAAGAACTTGCGAACCATGACATCGCTGTCAATTGCGTGACCCCAGCCGCCGCAAAAACCCGTATCTTCGACCAAATGACAGATGAGCATATCAACTACATGCTCTCCAAAATTCCAAGAGGTCGCTTTGTCGAAGTCGATGAGATTGCGGGCATGATTGCCTGGCTAGTTAGCAAAGAGAACTCCTACACGACCGCCGGTGTGTTTGATTTATCTGGTGGTCGAGCAACTTACTAGGTCTGGTTTGGTTTCCGCCTTTCAAGTTGACGTACGATCAAAATCGCTACCAAACCAGAAAATGAAGAAGCCAGCATAAATCCGAGCAACATGTAGGCTCCGTTTTCTGCTGTTAACATGGTGCCACTTATCCAGGTCAGCAAGGCACCGGTAGCAACCGCCATGGTGCCAGCCAATCCAGCAGCACTGCCCGCCAACCGTGGAATGACAGACATATAACCAGAACTGCAACTGGGCACGGTCAGGCCGTTGCCAATACCCACAAAAAGGGTAGCGCCAAATACGGTCCAAGGTGTAACCACACCTGACAGCACGTGAATTAGCCCACAGCCAAGACCCGCACTGGCGAGGACACGTCCACTGATAATTAGATTAATCAATGGGTAGCCTTTCGTCAGGCGGCTGGACAGGAAAGCACCGAACGCAAAACCGGCAGTGATCGAACCAATGATCAAACCCAACTTAGCGGCTGAGAAACCAAAGACAGCCGTCGCCACTAACGGTGCACCACCAATGAAAATGTAGAAGGCACCGACAGAAAAAGACTGGCACATAACGTAGCCCCAGTATCTCCCTGCTCCCAACAATTCAGGATAGCTGCGCCATTGTTGCGAGATGGAGGATGATCGGCTGTGGTTGGTTTCCTTGAGGTCAATCATGCAAACCAAAAGCAAAAAGGCTCCAAGCCCAAGATAAAGCGCAAAGTTGGCTCTCCAGCCGAAAAAGAGATCCAGCGATCCACCAATAAGTGGACCCATCATCGGTGCAATAGCCATCGCCATACTGATCAAAGAAATGAGTGTCGCTGCTTCCCTCTGGTCACTGGTATCGCGGACCATGGCCATGGAGAGAACCCACCCTGCATAAACCGTGGTTTGAAACATGCGGAAAACCAGGAAGCTTTCAATGGTTGTCGCCATCAAGCAGCCAAAGGAAGCAACAACAAACACCACTAACGATACCAACAATACTGGCCTGCGACCGTACCTATCAGACAGTGGCCCAACGAAGAGCTGAAGCAATGCCACAACAGCCAGATAGCCAGCAATCGCAATGTTGACCATTGCCCAGGAGGCCTCGAAATCCGCCGCTATATTCGCCAGCGATGGCGTGAACATATTGAGCGATAAGGTGGAAACCGCGGTCAGAAGGATCAAGATGATCAATCTGGGTCTATAGGCAGGTTGCGTCATGAAAGTGCGCCTGAATGAAAGAGTCCATCAGCTCTACACGGTTGAGAGCCACGATAAAAGCTTTGGTCATTGAGCGGATGAGAATATGATGCCGCCATGTCAAAAGCCTACGACTACATCATCATCGGTGCGGGTTCAGCTGGATGTCCTCTGGCTAACCGTTTGTCAGCCGATCCAAAGACTTCGGTTCTTTTGCTGGAGGCTGGCCCTAAAGACAGAAACCCTTGGATCCACATCCCGATTGGTTACTACAAAACGATGACCTCTGGCCTTTCCTGGGGTTACGAGACCGAACCCGACGAAGGTATCGGGGGACGCAGTATGATCTGGCCACGTGGTAAAGTTCTCGGCGGATCCAGTTCGATCAATGGCCTCGCTTATATGCGTGGACAGAAAGAGGACTACGATTACTGGCGTCAACTCGGAAACAAAGGCTGGGGCTATGAAGATGTTTTGCCTTACTTTAAGAAATCCGAGACCCAGGAAAAAGGGAGCAACGAATTCCACGGTGCAGATGGTCCGCTCAAGGTTTCGAATATTAGGGATCGCAGAGAAATTTGTGACGCCTTTATCGATGCGGCGATAGAAAACGACATCCCCTACAATGAAGACTTTAACGGTGAAAGCCAGGAAGGTGTCGGTGATTT
>CAJQQJ010000404.1 GCA_905480445.1 uncultured Alphaproteobacteria bacterium
CGGGGTTCGACTCTAATTGACAATGCATGCCGTACGTGATGTTGGGAAGCTCTATTCTTGGGGGCAGAAATGTTTGTACAAAACTGCCACAATTTCAGAAGCCACAGGATTGGCAAGGGAATAGAATATGCGTTGATCTGCTCTTCGAGCCTTTACCAAACCGTCTGAACGCAGGCGGCTAAGATGTTGTGAAGTCAAACTCTGCCGAGCATCTATTGCTTCCTGAAGCTGTCCTACCGTCATCTCACCTTGAGTCAAAGCACAAAGAATCATTAGCCGGAATGGGCTGCCAATTGACTTGATCATCTGGCAGGCTTCCTCAGCAGTGTCCTTCATATCTGTGGCTTTGATTTTCGGGTCAATAACCAGTTCAGCGGTAACCATTGTAGGTCCTGTTTAATTTTGCGTTAAATCACATCAAGGTATCTAAATAGTTAGATGTAAAAGCGAAAGTCTTAACAACATAATCAGCTCAAAAACGGCAATTTCTCACAAGTCTGTGAGGATCAATCTGACAATTGGTTCAAAAAAGCGATCAAATTAGCGCGGTCGGCTTCTTTTTTGAGGCCAGCGAAAGTCATCTTAGTTTTTTTAACGAAAGCTTTGGGCTTGGTTATGAACTGATCAAGATTTTCTTCTGACCAACTCCCGTCTAGCGCCTGCAGAGCCTTGGAATATTTGGTAAAACCTTCTTTGGAAGCGATGTCAGCACCGACGATATTCCAAAGATTTGGCCCACTTTTGTGCTTCCCATCTTTCTCAGCAGTATGACAAGACTTGCACTTTTTAAATAGCTTTTTACCCTTCTCTGCATCGCCAACTATTGGAGTTACTTCAACAGTGCTTTGGGTAGAAGTTGCGTCAACAGAAGCACCAACACTATCCGACGCGGTAGCATCGCTTTGCGCAGGCTGAGCAAAAACTTGTTGTTGTCCAGGCTCAACATAAGACGCCTGCCAATTGATTCCAGTGTCCGACAGATTACTGTAAGCAGCTTGATCAAACGAATTATAACCAGCCAGGCTAAATCCCGTTGCTTTGGCCGCATCAGCTCCAACTGCTAACGATGTTTGTTCGGTGGCAGCCTCGAGTTCAGCGGATAGCTTCTTCACTTCAGCCTCAAGCCCACCAATTTTTGCGGCGACCTCATCAGAATTCGCTAGTTTTACTGTCGTTGCCTGAAAGCTCCCCATCAAACTAACCGATGAAGCCTCAATCTTTTCGTCCACAGTTTTCAACGTTATTGTACGTCCCAACAAGACAACCAGCGCAACGGACAAGATAACGAAAAAGTAGCCATTCCAACCTTTAAACAAGACGAATCTCCAAAAATTTGAGCAGGAAAGAACCCAATCCTAACACAGTAAACAAAGGCCTAGCGACCTTTTCACAATCGTTTCCGTCGTATAACATTCCTATATTCGTACTTTCAAATATAAATTTCCCTTTTCGGGCTATGATTGTTGCAATAGCCTTTAGACTTATGCATGTTTTCCTGATTAAGCTTATTCGCATTAAGGAATACATATGAGCTTCGAACCCTTTTTCGAACAAAAAGTTCAACAGCTTCGCGACGAAGGCCGTTACCGTGTTTTTGCGGACTTGGAACGTGTTGTCGGTAATTTCCCGCGTGCTCAAGTCCACCGTAATGGCGAAACCAAAGAAGTAACCGTTTGGTGTTCAAACGATTATCTTGGGATGGCACAACACCCTAAAGTCCTGGATGCTATGCATAGAGCACTTGACGCTCATGGCGCAGGCGCAGGCGGCACAAGAAACATCTCCGGCACAAACCATTTTCACGTCCTGCTAGAACAAGAATTAGCTGAGCTCCACGGCAAGGAAGCCGCTCTTATTTTCACATCGGGCTATGTCTCCAACATGGCTGCGCTCTCGACTATCGCGGCCCATCTTCCTGACGCAATTGTATTCTCTGACGCTGACAATCACGCTTCAATGATTGAGGGCATCAGGCATTCAAGAGCAAACAAGCAAATTTTCAGACACAATGATCCCAAAGATCTGGAGAGGCAATTAAGTGCAGCGCCTGCCAATGCTTCAAAAATCGTTGTTTTTGAATCTGTCTATTCAATGGATGGAGATATAGCCCCTATCAAAGAACTCTGTGACATTGCCGATCATTATGGTGCAATCACCTACATTGACGAGGTCCATGCTGTTGGTCTTTACGGCAACAAAGGCGGTGGAATTAGTGACCGCGAAAATCTAAGTGAACGGCTGACCTTGATCGAAGGAACTTTGGCCAAGGGCTTTGGCGTAATGGGTGGCTATGTCGCTGGAAGTGCCGCTCTCATTGATTTCATTCGTGGATATGCTTCTGCTTTTATCTTCACAACTGCGCTGTCTCCAGTTCTGGCCGCCGGAGCTCTGGAAAGCGTTCGTCATCTAAAAAGCAGCAATGTTGAGCGGGATTTACATCAGCGCAATGCGGCAATGCTCAAGCAGAAACTCAAGCTGGGCGGTTTTCCGGTTATTGAGAACGAATCTCATATCGTGCCCTTGTTGGTTGGCAATCCAAGCTGTTGTTTTTACGCCAGCGAACACCTAATGGACCACTTCGATATTTATGTTCAGCCAATTAACTATCCAACCGTCCCTCGTGGCACAGAACGATTGCGATTAACGCCAACACCTTACCATACTGAAGAAGACATGGATAAATTGGTGGAGGCTTTACAGAGCACATGGCAGGCTTGTGGAATTCGCAAAACCGCATGAATTAGCAAGGTCGAGAAGATTTCTTTCAATCTCTGAAACTATTCAAATAGGAATGTTGCATCATGATTATGAAAATCATCCCGGCATTTTTGAGCTTGCTGTTATTAGTTTCAAGCTTTCCAGCTCATGCGTCTGACGAAGCTATAGAATCCATACAAGAATATCTCGATTTCGCACCTTACGACGCCGGGATCATTCTGCCCGAACAGTTAACAGAAGAAATTTTCCAGGAGTTTCTTTTCATCGACACGAGAGATGATGAACAATTTGAAGCCGAGACCATCGCAGGTGCTATGAATATAGAATGGCGTGAGGTTCTTTCTCGTATTGACGAAATACCAGAAGATCAAACGGTTATACTCTTTTGTAACACTGGTACTTTATCGTCTCAGGCGCTTCTTGCACTAAGAGTTGCCGGTCGAGAAAACGTGTTGGTCTTGCAAACAGGTTTTAAAGGCTGGTTGGTTGACGCCGCATTTAAACCTTAGCCCAAATCCACACAACAATTCACTATTCTCTGGTCAAAGGGTTTTTCGGCTGTTATTAAATATTCGTTAATTCCTATGTTTGAATGTATTTAATTCTAACTGCCTCATTGAATTCATCAGTAACCTGGTTGGCCTAAAGTATAAAAATGAACGCCACGAAAATAGCACCAGAATTTTCCATCTCAAAGCAGATCGAGCTAACCGATCTGGCATTTGCCCATGAATGTGGTTTCAAAACTATTCTTTGCTTTCGACCAGACGACGAAGAATCCGATCAAACTTCATTCTTCGAGATAGCCGCTGCCGCCCGAAGATATGAAATAGCGAGTTTTCATATCCCCGTTGTTCCAGACCAAATAGCCTCAAACCACCTTGATCAATTTGCCAGGATCATGGCAGCAGCACAAAAGCCTGTCCTTGCCTACTGCAGGACCGGAAAACGAGCAGAACTGCTTTGGCAGAAATTCACGACTATTCACCCCCCTCAAAGTTAACAAATGTAGGTCGAAATAATATGACTACAGAATTCACTCCTCTCGCCTCGCTGGCAGGGGGAGCCTTGATAGGCCTCTCTGCTGTGGTTCTGATGGCTCTGAACGGCCGTATTGCCGGTGTTAGCGGCATCCTGTCCAAACTGGTTGTCGCGGCGGGCACTGAGCGTTCCGGCTATCTCGAAAGCGCTTTGTTCGTCCTGGGTTTGTTGTCCGCTGCCCCTATATATTTTTGGTCTGCCGGTCAATTCCCGACGCAATCAATCAGTGATAGTTGGCCTCTCCTTGTAACCGGCGGGCTGCTGGTAGGCTTTGGTTCTGTCTTTGGTGGCGGTTGTACGAGCGGCCACGGCGTTTGCGGTATATCCAGATTCTCCACCAGATCGATTGTGGCCACTGTGACATTCATGATCACAGCTTTCATAACCGTCTACCTACTCAAGCATCTTTAGGATCAGATCAATGAATTTAGTAGCCTCTCTTTTTTCTGGTCTTATTTTCGGTATAGGCCTCATCATTTCAGGAATGATTAATCCAGCCAAGGTTCAGAACTTCCTGGATGTTTTTGGCACTTGGGATCCCAGTCTCGCTTTTGTTATGGGCGGCGCCATTGCGGTAGCCCTTCCCGGTTTTTGGGTACTGAAGCGGAAATCCAAGCCAACTTTTGCCCCAACCTTTCAGTGGCCAACCAAGACCGATCTGGATTCCAGGCTTCTGTCCGGCTCCGCTATCTTCGGTATTGGCTGGGGATTAAGCGGGCTTTGC
>CAJQQJ010000405.1 GCA_905480445.1 uncultured Alphaproteobacteria bacterium
CAGCAAGGCTTTGTTCATGTCTGCACTGACAGCAAACTCAAGCTCAATAGAACCCCGACCCTGACTTGAGGTCGAAACCATTGATTTCAAATTGTCGAGACCTGAAAGGGCCTCTTCTTGCCGATTGACAATCTCCCGTTCAATATCAACTGGAGAAGCACCAGTCCAGTTGGTTTGAACAGTAATGACAGGTCTGGAAACGTCCGGAGCAAGTTGAATTGGAATACGATTAAGCGCAACCAGCCCAAACAGCACCACCAGTAACACGGCTGAAATGACAGCGACGGGTCTGGTTATAGCATAGCGAATAATGTCCATCTTATCGTGCTAGCCTATTCCGGTTGGTCGTACTTGATATCCTGGTCAGGTCTTAATCTTTCGTTACCTCTGACTACTGCCAAAGCTCCAGCACCAAGTCCGCTCTTGATTTCTAGTCGATCACCAACTGCGACTCCAAGAACCAAAGGTGTCGCGACGGCTTTACCGTCCATGGCTGCATAGACCATTGCCTGGCCACCCTTTTGAAGGACAGCGTCCTTGTGAACTGTTGGTGCTATTCTACCATCACCCAACGTTAGGAACAGGGTAACAGGTTGTCCATCCGAGAAGTTAAACTCGCTTGTCGGTAAAGATGCCGAAAATCTTACCACTTGGTTCCTTATGCGACTGTCTTGCTTGGGAAGAACGGCACGAACCTGGGCTTCTCCTGTACTGCCGTCCTGGGTCACAAAAGTAGCCGCTTTACCCGAAGCCATGCTTGGGATGAATTGTGAGGGTACAGATGCTTCTATTTCATAACTATCGATTGATACCAATTCAAACAAGCCTTCGCCGACCCGGACGTATGATCCAAGGGCAATTGTCCGTCGCACGATGACACCATCGAAAGGTGCGCGGATTTCAGCTTTCTCGACACGGACCTCAGCTATCCGCATTTCTGCTTCTGCAATGTAAACGGCGGCTTGCGCTGATGCGACCGAACTTTCTGAATTGCTCATTGCGAACTCAGCATTTTCGAGGTTTCTCGGCAAGAAGCCCGAAGTGGATTGCATCATGATCTGGCGCTCAAGCTCGGATTTGCGATGTTCACTTGTTCGCTTGGCGGCTTTAAGCAACGACTGTGCTTGGGATAACCGAGCCGCTGCACGCGCTAATTCAGCCGTAAGCAAAACAGCGTCAAGCTTAGCGAGAACCTGTCCCTTTGAAACTTTATCTCCAACTTCTGCAAATACCTCTGCAGCCTGCCCGCCGAATTCTGCAGTTACCGGCCCACTTTGTAAGGACAGAATTCTACCGATGACTTCGGCGGAACTTCTAAGCTCCTGCTCTATAACCGCGTCTACCAAAACAGCCGCGGCTCTCCCTTGGGCAAAACTCGGGGCAGGGATCAACAACAAGAGCGCACAAGGTAGAATAAATCTCTTTGAGAAGTTAGAAAGCACGGTGATATCTCCTGATCCATACAAGTTCTTGTAAACCGCCTGTCATTGTGTCGACATAGTGTACTTTGGATACAGGAAGCTCAACGATCCGCCCCCGGCTCTCCAAATTTGCGATCTGAAGAACTACCATATGACGGGTCACAATGGTTGACGAGTAAATCTTTTACAACACCCCGCCAATCACCCCCTGATAACCGCGTAACCCAATCATCGACTGTTGCATGGCTATGGCGTGCATGGCTATGGCGCCAAACAAGACTCGAAAGCAGGTTCTTAACCTTTGTAACAGCTCGATATCTGGGATTGTTTCGAAAGGTTTAGGTGTGAAACCATAGTCGTTCCGAACCTGGTATTCCTTTGTGAGCTCAATAAAATCAACGCACAATAGGAAGTTGCCCGTCTACGTAAGAAGGAGGATCGTGCCTCAAGGCGAGGCTGAACCGGCAACCCACGAATTTTCAATCGGATGATCGTTTAAATGGCTAAATGATTTTATTTGCTATTTTTGTTCATGCTTTAAACCGTGCCAATTTTCACGTTTTAAAAGAAAACTCATAACCATTTGTAAAACATACATTTTCTTATGAAGCTGGCATTCTGAGACAATTCTTTCGCTGTTCTAAAGCAATTCATCCTGCAAACTCGAAAGTTTGGGCGGGACGAACGAGGGTCAGCAATTAGGCGTCATGATCCACCTAAAGAAACTACGAAAACCGGCCTTTATCACGACATTGCCGTGTACGCCATTTTGCAGCCAGCGTTTTATGTTTCTAAATTTGAGTAACAATAAGTTCTAAGCAGCTATCTCAACCCGCTCCGCCACTTGGTTCATTGTTCTATTGTCACCAGTCGCTTCGGAAGAAATCACTGCTGAAACTGGGATATTACAGTCATCACACAGAGCCGAAATCGCAGTGGCTTCATTGGTCAAAACCAACACCTGTCCTGCTGGTTCAGTCATGCAGCGGACAAGGTCATTTTCCTGCCGAGAGGTAGCCTGGCTTAGTTCCAATGGAATTTGATCAAAATCAATGAAGAGGTTTTTCAAACGGCGATAAACAAGTTCCGAAATAGGGTAAGCGTTGCCGTTCTTGCCTGTTCTCGTGTCAATCACGTGAACGAAAGGAAAGTCGCCTGCTCTGGACAATGCTTCCAGTTTAAGATCCGCAGCAAGTGTAACGCCAAATTCGTATTTCATTTTTCTGTGTCCTCATTTGAATGTGTCTCATTCTTGAAGGTAGAATAGCTGCACAATCCGCTGAGGTAAAAAGAAAGAGTGTAAACGTGTTGTGTTTTGTCATTAACAGAATTGACAAATGTAATTTTGTAAATATTGTTGTGTTTATTGCTTGGTTTATGGAATTTGAAAATGTCACGAGAAAAAACATTTATTGGCCCAAAAGTCAGAGAACTTCGCCAAAAACGCTCGATGACACAGGCAGAACTTGCTTCAGTCGTTGGCGTTAGTCCAAGCTACATTAATCTCATTGAGCGGAATCAAAGAAGTGCTTCACTGCGCTTCCTTATCGCCTTGTCGGACAATCTCGGCATTGATTGGCGAGATATCACTGATGGCGAAGGTGATGTCTCGCTTGCTGAGCTCAGGGAAGTGACACAAGACCCTGTGTTCGGAAACATCGAAGTTGATATTGACGAGTTAAGGACTACCATAGAAAGAGCGCCAAATCTGGCGAGAGGTATGCTGGCCCTCTTCAAAGCCTTTCGGTCTTACGGAGAAATGATAGCCTCCCAGAATGAAACCCTATCTGACATACAGGGCCTTGGCCCCGTTTCCAGCGAACAACCGGTTCATGATTTTTTCAGGAACAGCCAGAATTACTTTGACGACCTTGAACGAGGGGCAGCTGACATGCGTTCAAGGCTCAAAATTCACCGAGATGAAGCTTTCTCGCAACTTAAAAACTATCTTGAAGAAGAAAAGGGAATAAAGGTTCGAGCTGTTCCCGTAGATTTATTGGATAGCAGTCTTAGGTATTATGATCGTCACAAAAAGGAAATCCTTCTTTCAGACGGCTTAGATCACATAAACAAAGTATTTCAGTTGGTCTATTTGATTGCATTGGTGGATTTTGACGACTTACTCAATGAACTGGTTAGCGGCATCAGCCACCAAACCGAACAAACCATAGCTCGAGCAAGAGTTGAGCTCGCCAACTATTTCGCTGCGGCCTTTCTAATGCCTTATGATGATTTTTTGCAGGCAGCAGAAAAGCAACAATACGATATCGAAGTACTTGCCGGAACATTTGCAGTGTCATACGAGCAAGTCTGCCACCGACTAACCACTATGCAAAGGCCTGGCAATAAGGGTGTGCCCTTCTTCTTTATGCGCATTGATAAGGGCGGCAACGTTGCCAAACGATTTAATGCAACACCTATTCAACTTGCACGTTTTGGTGGTGCCTGCCCTCGGCTTGATGTTCATTACAGTTTGCGAGTGCCCGGCCGGATTTTGACTCAAGTTGTCAGAATGCCGGATAACTCAAAATATCTAACAATCAACCGGACCGTAGATCGCCCTTCCGCAAAGTATTCAAACGAGGACAAACGTCTGGCGGTCGCCCTAGGTTGCCCCGTGGAATATGCCGAACGCATGGTTTATGGGCAAGTCATTGACCTGAGCCCTAAGGGACCAGTTACCGAAGTCGGCGTAAACTGTAGACTCTGTCCTCGACACAACTGCGATCAGCGAGCCCATCAACCCTTCGATCACAGCCTTTCCATCGACGAAGATCGTAGGGGTGTTACTCGCTTCGAGAGTTAATCAACCCGTCCAACCCAGACCGCTTGCCACACAATTCATAGATACCATTAATGAACGCAAGCAATTGTTAGATTTCTGCTCACCCTCCAAAGCCCGAAATTCTTTCAAAAGCTCTACTTGCCAAAGGTTAGTTTTGTCGACCAAAGAACCAACCAGCTCCAGGCGCTGATGAAACATTGGAAACCGTTCAGAAAGCGAAGATTCACCAGTCAAACTTAACACAGCTTGTTTCGTCAACTCATACTCGGCTTGAACCATTTTCTGAATCACCTGTGCTTGATCCTGATTTGGTGCCAACTTGGCATAAGCCGAGGCCACATTCAGATTGACCAGTGCTAGGCTTTTTTCAATTTCATCAACGACCAAGCGGAAAACTTGTGAGTTCTCGAACATCTCCTGAAGCAAGGCTTTACCTTCGTCCCCCCGAACACTGGCCAAATGATGAAGAGCGGTTCCGAAGCCGTACCAGGATGTAATCAAATGGCGGTTTTGACTCCAAGCAAAGACCCAAGGAATGGCGCGTAAATCATGAATAGATTTCGCTCCAAATCTTCTCGCTGGGCGAGATCCTATGTTGAGAAGAGCCAGTTCTTCAACTGGGCTTGCCGATTGAAAATAATCGATAAAACCTGGCACGTTCAACAGTTGGACATAAGCTGCTTGAGAGGTTCCAGCTAAAGCATCCATCACTTCATCGTAATCTGGGTTCCTTTTTGACTGGGCATCTCCCGAGTTGGTCAGACTATGTTTCAAAACGGAGGACGACAGCAGTTCAAGTTCATAGAGCGCGGTACCACGGTTTGCATACTTGCTCGAGACAACTTCCCCCTGCTCCGTAATTCTCATTCTTTGATTAACGGTGTTTTCCGGTTGAGCAGCAATCACACGACCGATCGGGGCCCCGCCCCGGCTAACTGACCCACCTCGACCATGGAAATACTGAACTTCTATGCCGAGACCATTAGCCGTATCGGTTATCTTGGATTGCGCTTTGATAAGCTCCCACGTTGAACAAACAAACCCACCATCTTTGTTGGAATCTGAGTAGCCCAGCATCACTTCTTGCAGATTTCCTTGTCGAGTAATAGAGCGACGAACAGATGGGACCTGGAGGAGCTCTCGAAGGATCTTGGGAGCATTCTGCAGATCGTCTATCGTTTCAAACAAAGGAACGATTGGGAGGCTGATTGGTGCAGAACCATCCCTACTTTCAGAAATGCCTGCCCATTTAGCCATAAGGTAAACTGCTAGAAGATCTTCAACTGAGGTTGTCATCGATAGGATGAAGCAACCAATTGCTTTCTCACCTAAACCCGAATAGCTTTCTGAAATCAGTTCGAAAAGAGCAATGGCTTCCTGAGTTTCATCACTCAAAGCATTCCGCTTTTCCGGGAAACCACCGCCTTGCGTCAAAGCCTCTTTTATTACCCGTTGCCAACTTTGAGACGCACTGCCTGAGGCCTCTTCACCAAAGCCTAACAATTCCGCAACCACTCGGTTAATCACTGTTGAGTTTTGTCGAACGTCAACAGCGACGGTTTGAAACCCGAAAGTTTCAACCTGCCATCGTAAAGGTCGTATGAAGGAATTGGCCAAAGATCCCGCGTGGATTTTTTCTAACTCACGCTCTAAGAGACCTAGGTCTTTAACCAAATCATAGGTGTCTTTGTAGGGCAGCGCTGCGCGTTCATCTGGGTGAAGGCTATTTTGAAGACGCGCGAGGATCACCCCTAGGAATTGTCGGAAGTATTCCCCAGGGTTTCTGAATTCAATCTGCGGCCTATCTCCAGAAAGCGTCAACGCCTTATCCAAAGCCACCAAGAATTCTTCAGAAGGTTGCGTTATGTTGCCTGAAATCGACAAATTTTTGATGACATTTTCAGTTCGCTCAATGAGGAGCGTCAATGAAGTCCGGCGGTTCTCCAACAGAGTTTGCCGCGTGACATCCGCCGTTACATTCGGATTTCCGTCTCTGTCGCCACCAATCCAGGAGCGAAAACCTAGAAAGGGTTTAATTCCATGACGAGGCAGCCTGCCTTTGCTCTCAAGGCTCGTAGATAACTGCTCATAAACTTGAGGCACTACATCAAACAATATTTCCTTAAAGAAATGTAAGCCCCAAGCCACTTCTTGGCTAAGGTTTGGTCGCTCCAAACGCAGCTCTCCAGTCAACCAAAGAAGGTCAATTTCATCACGAAGTTCGGCAACCAGTTTGTTGCGCTCAAAGGGAGTCCAGCGTGTTTGCTCAAGATCGACAATCTTCCGGTAGATCCGACGGTGTAACTCTAAAACGGTAACCCTCTTGCCCTCGGTCGGATGAGCGGTGATCGTTGGAGCCAACTCCAAGCGGGCTAAAGCTTTGTCTAGATCAACAGACTGAGGTATCTGTTCTATTGCCTCTGCGAAAGAACCCTCAATCGCTGCGGGACCCTTGTTGGTTTCTTGCCAACGGCGGTCCTTCATCGCAATATTCTCGCGCGCGATAGAAACTAACTGAAGCCAAATTCCCACCGCTTGAAGCACGTGAATTCTGTTTTCAGGTTCCAAGGCATCAGTTTGCTCAGTCCCTTGCGCAAGAAACTCAAGAACGGAAGGCTCTCGCTTTTCAATAACGTCCTTCAACAGGGACGCCAGCAAGGGAATAAGTTCTCTATCACGCTCAGCAGCTGTTGTTGGTTTTTCAATAGTGGCTGCCAGATGTGTCAGAGCATCAAAAGGAATAAGACCTTCAAAGTTCACGTGTCTGACCTCCTCCTCACTCACGCTCACGCGGCTTGCCTCAGAACCTCAGCAACGGTGCTGCCGATCTCTGAAGGGCTCGGCGCAACAGTCACGCCAACTTCACCTAAAATCTCTACTTTCTCGCTGGCACTTTCGCCGAAAGCCGAAATGATTGCGCCAGCATGGCCCATGCGCCGACCTTTCGGCGCAGTCAGCCCTGCCACGTAGGCAACCACTGGTTTTTTCACATGATCGCGTATGTATTCCGCGGCTTCCGCCTCTTGTGCACCACCAATCTTGCCAATCATCACAATGATTTATGTTTCGGCATCTTGTTCAAAGAGCTCAAGAATATCCCTGAATGAACTGCCATTAATGGGGTCTCCGCCGATACCGACAGAAGTCGTGATGCCAATGCCCAATTCTTTTAGTTGAGCAGCGGCCTCATAACCAAGCTTACCGGAACGACCAATGATACCCACCGGGCCCTTTTGATAGATGTGGCCGGGCATAATTCCCAGCAAGGCTTCACCAGCAGTTATCATTCCAGCGCAGTTAGGACCGATGAGGCGCATGCGGTTTTCCGATTTGTATCGCCGCATATAACGTTTGACTTTGATCATGTCATTCGCGGGGATTCCGTCAGTTATTGCGACGCAGGTTTTGATCCCTGCATCAGCTGCTTCCATAATTGAGTCTGCCGCGAAAGGCGGAGGTACAATCACAATAGAAGCGTCAGCCTTTGTGGCTTCAACGGCTTCCTTCACAGTGTTGAATACAGGAACACCCTGTTCAGTCGTGCCGCCCTTACCAGGGACTACGCCGCCAACGATATAGGTGCCATACTCAATCATCTCTTTGGTATGAAACGCACCAATCCTGCCGGTAATCCCCTGCACGATAACCGGCGTAAAACGATCTATTAAAATGCTCATGATGCTACTGCTTTCAAATGTGAGGCATTATCTTCGTGCCAAGCACTCACTGCTTTTTCAGCTGCTTCGGCCAAGGTTGTTGCGGTGATAATTGGCAGGCCACTTTCTTCGAGAATTTTTCGGCCTTCATTTACGTTAGTGCCAGCCAATCGTACGATCACGGGAATATCCACCGGGTTGGCTTCCAGGGCCTTAACCACACCTTCAGCAACCCAGTCACATCGGTTGATACCTGCGAAAATGTTAACAAGAATGGCTTCGACGTTGTGGTCCGACTGGACCAAGCGGAAAGCTTTAGCAACGCGATCTGGCGTAGCCCCTCCGCCAATATCTAAGAAGTTAGCGGGATCTCCACCTGAAGACTTGATCATGTCCATGGTCGCCATTGCGAGGCCTGCTCCATTGACGATGCAGCCAATATTTCCTTCCAATCCCACATAAGAGAGACCACGATCAGCAGCCATAGTTTCCCTGGGATCTTCTTGAGATTTGTCACGCAGTTCAGAAATTTCTTGCCGGCGGTACAGGGCATTATCGTCAAAGGTCATTTTGGCATCTAGCGCCAGAACAGCCCCGTCCCCAGTGACGACTAACGGATTAATTTCAACCATAGTCGCATCCAGCTCATCGAAAGCACGATAGCATCCCGTGATGGTTTCAACCGCTTGTCTTATTTGGCCTGGTTCAAAGCCCAAGGCGAATGCTATTTCCCGAGCTTGAAATTCTTGAATGCCGACGGCTGGTTCAACCACTGAACGAACGATAGTTTCAGGAGCGCGTTCAGCAATTTCCTCGATCTCCATACCGCCAGACGCAGAAGCAACAACCATGATCCGCTCAGATTTGCGATCTAAAACAAAACCAAGGTAAATCTCGCGTTGGATATCGACACCACCTTCGACATACAAGCGGTAGACAATTTTACCTTCCGGTCCAGTTTGATGCGTGACAATGCGTTTTCCAAACATCTCATTGGCCACTTCTTCGATTTCACGGTCGGAAAAACAAACTTTGACACCGCCGGCTTTACCTCGGCCTCCCGCATGCACCTGAGCTTTCACAACCCATTTATCTCCACCGATCTCTCTTGACCGATAGGCGGCTTGCTCTGGGCTGTAGGCCAATCCACCTCTGGGAACCGGTACACCAAACCTGGCGAGAATTTCTTTAGCTTGATACTCATGGATATCCATCAGGGAATCCTTTCATTGATAAGAACAGGTAACGTAGGTGCTAAGCCGCTTTGAGTGCCGCTTTGGCGGGGTTTTTGATAAAGCTCGCTTGTGCAGCCGCAACTCCAGACCCCAATTCGATGGCCATACCGCTATCGTGCAGCGCCATTTCACTGCCAGCCAGTGCTTGAAGAACCATAATTTCATTCAAGTCACCCAGATGACCGATACGAAATACTTTCCCAGCGACTTTGCTAAGGCCAGCACCAAGCGAAAGATTGTAGCGATAGTAAGCAGTCTTCAACACTTCAGCGCTATCAACATGCTCTGGAACGACGATAGCACTGACGGTATCAGAATAAAGGTTAGGGTCTTGCGCACAGAGTTTCAAACCCCAAGCGTGAATACCTGCGCGAACACCTTCCGCTAGTCGATTATGCCGTGCGAAAACGTTCTCAAGGCCTTCTTCAAACAACATATCAAGAGAAGCACGCAGACCGTGGAACATTTGAGTTGCCGGAGTGTAAGGGAAATGCCCTGTGACATTAGTCTTCATCATGTCATCAAATGAGAGGAAAGTCCGAGGCAAGTTAGCTCTCTTGCGCCTCTCAAGCGCATATTGGCTTACACCAACAATCGCTAAGCCAGTTGGCAACATGAAACCTTTTTGTGAGCCACCAACAATAACATCAACACCCCATTCATCCATCCTGAAGTCTAGGCATCCCAGCGAGCTAATCCCATCAACACACAAGAGTGCTGGATGATCCAAATCATCAAGAATTTCGCGGATCAGCTTAATGTTCGACACCACGCCTGTTGCTGTCTCATTGTGACAGGCGAAAACTCCTTGAATTTTATGGTCTTTGTCTGCTTCTAAGATTCTACGATACTGCTCATGTGGCACGCCAAGGCCCCACTCGACCTCGCAATGGTCAACCTTCAAACCGAAGCGTTCACACATATAAACCCACAACATAGAGAATTGCCCGAAGCTACTAATCAAAACGCGGTCACCCGAGGAAAACAGGTTCGCTAC
>CAJQQJ010000406.1 GCA_905480445.1 uncultured Alphaproteobacteria bacterium
AATCGACTTTTCTTCAAACCTTTCGAGGCGGCTTTGGTCATTCCAACCGCAGCCTACTTTGAAGGCTTCAAGCGCGACCTTCGAACCTTTAAGTGAAATGGAGGCCTCTTGATTTGACCATGAGGCTTTGACGCTACTACCGGCTTCAAGGGCAGCAAGTAGAGGATCACCAGGATAGACATTGAATTCAGGATAGAAACCAATCAGCCCCATTTCTCGGGTCGTGGCTTCATAGTTGAAGTGTTCACTGCTAATCGAAAGGCGTAGAGGCTGAATAGCACCAACTTTACCGTCTTCCATGGATAACCAGTAAACTGCGCTTAGAGCTGGGTTCGCAGCACCTTGACAGATTAAATCGATGCCAGTGTCTTCATCACATTGTGCGCAGTCCGCAACTGATACCGACGAGCCAGCGCCATAGACAGTCCAGACTCGAGTTGCTTCTTGTGCCACAGCGGTAGAGGCAAAGAGGAGGGCTGATAGAAAGAAGGAAAAATTTTTCACAATCAATCAGCCATTTCGCAGCAAGTTAAGACCGTAGGCGGCACCACCGAAACAAACGACGGCAACCACAACGTAAATGGGGTCAAATTCACCAAGCGAGAGAGCCCAAAGATTAAGAGCGCCGCCTAAGACTCCTCCAACCAAACAGATCCAGCCTGCTAGCTTATTATTCATATTTCTAACCTCGTTGTTAGAGTTGCTTTGCGCGCACCCTAACAACAGATGGAACCAGTCTCAAGTTTCTGTATTGAATCATGGCGTAATCCTGCTAAAAATCTAAAATCTTATCGATTCTTGGGGGATTTGAGATGGAAGAAGTGAATAGCTTGTTAAGCCAAATTACCGAATTGGGACCATTGGCTCTAAACTGTATCAAGGCCATTGCCATTTTGGTTGTTGGCTATGTTCTGTCACGCTTGGTCCATCGTTGGATACGCTGGGCCGCACTCAAGAGTGAAACGATCGACGACACTTTGGGCTACTTTTTCGGATCTCTTGGGCGCTATTTGGTCCTGATTGTTACTCTTATTACTGTCCTTCAGCTTTTCGGTATTCAGGTAGCTAGTTTGATTGCTGTTTTAGGTGCTGCGACGTTGGCAATTGGCCTCGCCTTGCAGGGAACATTAAGCAATATAGCAGCTGGTGTGATGCTCGTTATCTTTCGGCCTTACAAATTGGAAGATTATGTTGATATTGGAGGGACATCCGGAACGGTCACAGACTTGACGCTGTTTTTTACGCAGCTGAAAACACCGGCTAATGTTCAGATTATCATGCCAAACTCCACGGCTTGGGGTGCAGTGATAACAAACTACTCATTCTACAAAAAGCGTCGCCTGGATCTAACGTTTGGCATTGACTACGGTGACGACGCCGACAAAGCGATGGAAATTATTACATCGGTCTCCAATGCCGATGACCGTGTTTTTGATGATCCAGCCATTTGGGTGAAGGTCACGAATCTCGGTGACTCGTCAGTCGATATCACGACAAGGATGTGGTGCACAGCCGATGACTATTGGACGCTCAAATTTGATCTTACAAAGGAAATCAAAGAGGCGTTTGACAAAGGCGGCATTTCAATTCCTTACCCGCATCAGGTTGAAATCAGAAAGTAGACCCGACCGACAAGATTGGACTAGGATTAAGCTTTAGTGGCCGTTAAAGTGAAGCACATAGGTAGTTGTGCTTTCTGGTTTTCATAAACATCGTAGTCCACTTCTCTATTTGAATGAGCATACTCAGTAAATTCATCTATTCGGAGCCCTGATTTGATCACACCGTTGATGATGTCGCTGACTTTGTGTGTATGCCAATAGGAGACGGAACCGCCCTCGCGAACAATACCGTCGTAAGCAATGATTTCTACGCCTTCGTAATTGCTGTTTTCGAAATATGAATCGGTAGGGTTGAGTGGGTCAGCCCCATGAGGATCGAATACCTCAAGAAAGGGATGTGTTTCATAGATGACTAAACTGCCCCCAGCTTTAAGCAAGCTAGAAACCTTGCCGAAAAAGGTCAGCAGATCAGGCATCCAGTTAAGAACCCCAATCGTGATTAAAGCTATATCGAACTTCTCGTTCAATTCGTTCGGTAATTGATAAACGTCGGCTGCCAAGAACTCGCAATCCGCCTTGGCTATGGTATTGAGTTCTCGCGCTTGTTCTATGAACGCTTCCGATTGGTCAATGCCTAAGCAATGTTTAGTGCCAAAAGATTTTAGTGAAATAGTTTCTTTGCCGTTGTTGCAGCAAACCTGCACGGCTGACTTTTCTCTAAGATCAACACGTTTCAATAGGTCGGTCAAAGTTTCGTCAAAAGATGAATAATTGCCCTTCACCAATTCAGCCAAGGTTTCTTCCCAGAATGCGTTGCCGTGGTGGTACTGGGCGGACCTATTCCAGGCTTCACGGTTAGCTGCAGTTACCTCGGCTGTCGTTAGTTTGGGTGTTGTCATTGATCGTCTCTCAAAATGAAACAAAGCCGCCCAGGTTATGTTTTTCCCTCAAGTCGGTCAAGCTGGTTGACTGATAATCGGAATCGATGCACTAAGGCATTGAATTCTCAGGGCGGGGTGAAAGTCCCCACCGGCGGTAAGTGGTAAAACCATAAGCCCGCGAGCTTTAAGGACCAACGGTCCCACAAGCAGATCTGGTGTGATTCCAGAGCCGACGGTCATAGTCCGGATGAGAGAGAATGAAGATGGACCGTTGTGGACTGAAAAGTCTTATGACGATTCTATTCGTCGCCTTGTGAAAGTTTGATTGTACAAGGAAGACGACTATGATTGACCTCTCCAAACCACGCATCGCAATTCTGCGTGCCAATTGGCACAAAGATACCGTGGATCAAGTTCGTGTAGGTTTCTTGAAGGAGCTGGAAGCCAATTCTGTTTCAACGGAAGGCGTTACAGTCATTGATGTTCCTGGCGCTTATGAAATTCCCTTGCTCGCAAAGAAACTGGCGAAAACTGGAAACTATGACCTGATCGTTGGCTCAGCCCTCGTTGTCGATGGTGGCATTTATCGTCATGACTTCGTCGCACAAGCGGTTGTCGAAGGTATGATGCAGGTTCAGATTGAGACGGAAGTGCCAATTCTTTCCGTCGTTTTGACCCCACATCATTATCACGACAGTAAGGAGCACGAAGAATTCTTCTTTTCGCACTTTGTGAAAAAAGGCCAGGAAGCTGCTCGTGCTGCGATTATGACCATCAAGAACATAGCTTCTCTTTAGTTTGGTAGTCGGCTTTGGTCCGGAAAGCCTTGAAATTGCCCTCATTGATTGGTCTACTTCGCGGCAGATAAAGCGTTATGCGGGGAAAACATGGCTATCTGGAACAAAACCTCTGTTCTGAACAAAGCAATCGAAGATTGGCGAGAACGTGATCTGATTGACGTTTCTACGGCCAGTAAGTTAACAGACGACGTGGCGCTTAATCAAAAGAAGCGGTCGTTCGGGTCGATCATCGTTTTGTTAGGAGTCGTTTGTCTAGCCTTTGGTGCGATGACATTTGTTGCCTCAAACTGGGAAGAAATGTCCAGGCTTGCTCGTCTGGTAACAATCTTTGGCTCCATGGTGGGTGCTTGGGTTGCCGCTGTAATCTTCAAAAAGCGCGAGCAGGAATGGCTTGCTCAAACTTTTGTTTTGTTAGCCTGCGCAATTTTTGGCTCAGGTATCATG
>CAJQQJ010000407.1 GCA_905480445.1 uncultured Alphaproteobacteria bacterium
TGGTTTTTGAAGTTTGATGGGGTGAGACTTGTAGGTGACCTCGTGGTTTGACCCGGATACACGACTGGTTAGACGAAGCTCCACCATTTGGTTGTTATATTCGTCAGCAGAGTGCGAGAGCACAAGGTCAATCGGGGTTTCTCTCAGGCGGGCCTCGTCTTCCTTGGAGTCACATTGGCAGGTTTTCATATCGGAGATGATTTTTCCGTCACTGGTGTAGACACCCACCTGTATCTCCCTGGGGTGCAGCTTGCTGGAGACGGGTTTTTCTTGATAGAGGGAAATATTGAGGCGGCCCGTGGTGATTTTGGCAGGCGCTCGCATGATCTCGATATCCACCTGGCCGGTATCATCGTCCCGCTTTTTATTGATATGAATAACCGGGACTACCACTTCTTGCAGACTGAATCCACCATGGACAAATCGTTTACCCGAGCCTTTCAAGGGGAATCTGCCGAGTGAGTTGGGGAATGCGACCGAGAAGCTACTGTTAAGCCCCAGTTGGCTTGCTGAGAACATTTTAATCCCGGGAGAGCTTTCCAGCTCATGCCCAAGAACAAAGCGGCGGTTGGTATTGGTGATTGTGCCTGATGTGGGTATCGGGGTGTCATCCGAGACATGCGTTTCATGCTGCTGGAAAAGGAAGCCATGATCAGCAGTCACCAGGATATTACTGGCATTGATATTGGTGATCTTTTTGACAATGTTCGTTAGCTCGTCATAGGCTCGCTCGACTGCATCTACGGTTTGCCGCTCGGTTGATGCCTCGTCGCCGGTCTTATCAATCGTGTTGTGATAGATGTAGACCAGCTCATGGTTCCGCATCAGCTCGCGGCCTTCGATCTTGGTATTGAGTGCCAGGAAATCCTCGGACTTGATTGCGGTAGCTTTGCCCGCATGTGCGGCATTCAGGATTTTGTTGCGGTTGGCTAATCCTGACGTTTCCTGTCCATCGATTGATACGGTGCACTTATCCGCATCGATGCTCAGCTCTGACCCAGGCAAGAGTGAGGCCATGCCAAGCTGGGTGTATGATGGCAGGGATGCCAGCAGGGCAGTGGTGGTGGTGGTAAAGCGGTTCTCTTCGTCGAGCTTTTCAGCAAACCCTTGGGCCGCCTCATAGCGTAGCGCGTCCGAGACAATGACGAAGATCTTTTGATTCTTATCAAGGTAAGGTTTGACCTGACCGTGGTAAAAATCCCGTTGGGGCGGAAGATCTTCCGAGGACCACGTGTCCAGTTTGGCAACGGTGTCACTCCAATGATCTGCCAGCGGGAGCAGGAACTGGTTCACGTATGCACCGCCTATCCAGTCATCCAATGGTTTCATGACCGTGGCTTGGTTGTAGCTCCTGAGGTGGAAAATGCAACGCCTGTAGGCTTGATCCACTTTCCACCAGGTTGAGGTATAGCGCTTCAGCCCGCCATCGAAGGAATCAATGCTGAGATCGGCTTTTGCGATCAGTTCACGTAGCAGGACCGCTTGAAGAAGTGCCTGGTATCCGTGTTTGTGTTGATTATACCAGAAGGATTGACGACGTTGGAGGATCGTGGCCTTGATGCGATCATCAGCACCTGGATGGTCAAAATCGCTGGCCATGCTGTGGATCTCAAACTTGTCAAAAAGTTCGAATGTGTCTGAGGATCTAAGGTCCAGTGCCTCGGTCTCACTCAATTTCTCTGATACCCGCAGCTCCTGGGCCAGCTGGTGTGACCAGTCGATAAATGAATGGCTGTGTTTGTGACTATCCTTCCACCGCTGCATGAAGACAAAAGCGTGGGAGTGTAGCTGGGCTTGATCATCGAGTGGATTAGCTGCTCGGAAGAGGGTGATAGCAAAATCACGCAGGCTTGGGAGTTCCGGCTTGTAGCCATAACGCTTGGCGATATCGCTCCAGAAATAGCCCGTTAGCCCGAAGCTATCAAACTTTTCCACAACAGGGTCGAGCATTGGGGTCTCGACTCCTTGTTCTAGAAACTTCAGCAGCATGGCATCGGTCTCCGGTGCTGTGCCCATGATGACAGCCATCATTTTGAGTTTTAAGTCATCCTCTTGGTCATCTTTGGTAATGAGTGTCTTGAGAATGTCCTTGCGCCTCTCGGAGCGGAAGAACGCCGCGTGTTCGTCAAACAAGTTGAGGAAATCGTAAGGCAGCCCTAACTCTTGGAGATTAAGCGATGCCCGGTCAGCCTTGAATTCGTGCCCTTGCAGTATGAGATCAAGCAGCCAGTTGCTTTCATCCACAGGTCGAGGTTTCTCTGAATAGATCAGAAACTTGGCCAGCGGATCAGGAGCCGAAAGCACGCGGACTTTGGTGCCAAACTCATTGTTGTTGATGACGATTTTATCCACGGAGGAGTCATCGAAAGACTCAAAGTCGTCCTTCCATTCCTGGTCAGGATCATACCAGAAAATGATACGGTCTTTCTGGTAGCATTGGCTGAGGCTGTGATGAATTTGATTCATGATTGATTGGGGCAGAGCTTAGTGAGCTCGTATTATGAGTAGTAGCAGTGGCATCGCTAATTAGTCAACGGTTGGGAGTAGTTCCCACGAGAGAGTGCCATCTTTCTTTCTCGATCGTATTGCCCAACCCTCGATGATGGTGGAGTCTAGTAGAGAGCTGGCCACATGAGGTGGCACAAAAACGCTTAGGTCATCCACGTTGATAAATCCAAATTTTTTGTCACGTGCCCGACGAAAGAGTCCCTTCACAGAGATGTTTAAATCGGGAATGGATGTTGGGGGGGTTTTTAGAAATCTAGCCACGATTGGTTTCTGCCCTTGGTCTCCGAGGCATTGAAGTTTGATAAATGATCCAGAGGTGAGCTCTCTAGCTTCAGGCCAGCGGTTGAAATGGAGTAGGATGGTGTCATCTACTGAAGTTTTGACAGCGGTAAGACCTTTGGCTTCGTTGCCGTGTATGACAATGCCCTCTAGCCATGTGCCTGCACCATCACTAATTTGAGCTTTCTCCCAAGAGAGAACTTTGCATACACCCTTAGGTTGATCTTGAAATTTGGCTTGGATTGCCGGGCAGGACGTTGGCGGGAGTGACCTAAGGTTAAATGCAAGGTTTCGGACACCTAATCCATCAATGTAGTAGAGCCGTCGACCGGGTTTGTCGGTATCTTTGATTAGCACACCTACATGAATAGGTAAGTCTGCCGCCAGAAGGTGGTTGGCTTGGTCGGCAAAAGGCTTAGCGTATTCGTGAATGTCGGGTAGAGTTTTGCCTTCATTGGCTGTGTGCCATGCAGGGAGTGGATCACGCCACTCGTTACCGGATAGCTTACGCAGACGGATGGCCTCATTCAGACTTGCTGTCGCTTCCGGCAGCGCTTGTTCAGCAGCCAGCAAATTGGCGAAGTCTTTATAGAGGGGGACCATGAAAGATGGATCTTCGGTCTTACAGATGATGCCTCGAGCCATGGCCGCTTTTTGTTCTGCACCATCAAGAGCCTCTGCCAGAGCTTGCCATCTCCAGTAGTCACCGGGGTTTCTCTGGACCGTTTTCAGCAGTAATAACTTAGCGCGAGCCTTATCACCATCAGTCCAGAGTAGAATATGGCCCAGATGATACTGCGGCCACTGATCATCACTGAAAGAATCAGCCCAAGCATCCAGCCATAATTGCAACTGCGGACGAGGCTGCCGCATGGCAGGGTGTTTTTTGAGACATTTGTGCACAGCTCCAAGTAGTTGGTCTTGAAAAGAGTCAAAATCGGACTCGGGTTGGTCGTCCACAAAGTCATCAGGGCTGAGTTTATGTAGTTCCAATTTCTCAACTAAAGGAATGAGGCCAGCCCAGTTCTCAGTATGAATTTTAGCTTGGATGATCAGACACTTGAAGAGGATAGCATTGGGTTCACGGTCACTTGACCAGCAATTTAAAAATTCTGTCAGGCACCACACCGCCGCCTCAATTTCCTTGTCGTCGCAGCCACGTAACTTGCGGTAGAGGATCCATGCATAGGCCTCTACTTCATTTTGCGATGCTTCTTTGGCTGTCGCGATTGGTCGTATGAGTTGGACGGCATCGTGATGGTTGCCATCCTTGCTGAGCTGGGTTGCCTTTTCAGCGGGGCTGCAGCCTAATATCCGTTGGATGTTGTCACGTAGCATGCCGTCCTCTGCCGGTAATTTAAGTGATCCAAGTTCTTCGAGGGTGGAGTTAAGTTCGCCTTGGGCGTCTCCATCCCGAAGCCGTTTGACTTCGTCGTATAGACACCATGCCAAGGCCCTGACTGCCCACTCATCCTCAGCGTTCGAGTCGTATAGATCACGGGCGTGCTTCAGGGCTTCCGCAAGTTTGTCAGCCTTTCTAAGAGCGAAGACTTCTTGCGGTGTGATTGGTTTTTGGCCTTCAGGCATGGATTTGATCGAGTTTGGTGTGAAGCTCCGTAGGGGATGACTGCTGTGGCATGAAGTGTGTTAGGCGGCCACTCTTGTCGAAGTAGTAGTTGATGTCGCCTTCATGTATCCCGTCACCAACACGGATGATAACATGAAATTCTGTTTTGCTTTCAAGGCCAAGAATCTCTATGCCTCCTTCATGGAGAGCTAGCTTAAGCTCTGTTACAAAGGCCTCGTGAGCAGGTGCAACGTCGGTTGTTGCTCCCCCAGATGTTAAGGATAGTCCCTTAAGTGGGGAGAATGCGTTGTGAGCAGTTTGGCATTCTACCTCTAGGCCCTGTGTCGGGGTAATCTGCACCTTACTGATTCGATTTTTTGAATTGTAATAGATCGAAGCTGTTAGCAAAGATTGGCCGACACTAAGAGTGAAGCGTTCATTATAGGGAAAGCACCGCACGTCAGTGATCTCCCAGCCGTCAGGCAAATGGGCAACAACCGCATTTTTGATAAGATCCTGTGGAGATGTTGCTGGGGCTGTTGATGCGGAGCTAGGGGTGGAATCATCGCCGTCATCAGAGGTTTGGGAACTAGATTCTGTTGGGACTGGCTGATGCTTAGCTCCTAGCACGGTACGTTGTTTCTTAGGTCTTAGTATACCGTGATGTAGAGCATTTGTTGCGACCACGCATTGCTCTGCCCGGGTCAGTGCCGTGTAGCTCCAGCGTAAGTCATCGGCATTGAGTTTGTTTTTCCCAGAGAAGTCGATGAATACGGTATGCCACTCGCCACCCTGTGCTTTATGGCAAGTAATGGCATATCCGAACTTGAGCATCACTGCGTTGAAGTAAGGGTCTGCTTTGAGAGCCTCTTTGAACTCGGGATCTTTGGCTTTTAGTTCAGGATGTCGTTTCTTAAAGTCAACATATAGAGCTTTTGAATACTCAGACGAGATTTGTGCCTCACTATTGTGGAGGCAGTTTTCAGAGATTTTGCATGTAATATCAAAAGGGGTCCCGTAGTCATCCTTAAACTGGAGTGTAACATCTCTGAATTCAAGATGGATGCTTTCGATCTTCTTCTTGCCTAGGTCATCCGTGCCGACATTTAGTGGGACGTGGCGCGACTCTGTGTCATCAGCCGCAGCGACTATCGTGCCCATCTGGCCATTCAACAAGGAGCGCTCATAGTTGTAATTGTTTTTAACGATAATGATCTGATCACCCCCTGTGATATTGGGAGTGTTAGGAAAGATTTTTTGTCTCACCGCTTGATTGTAAGTTTTAGCGCTGTTGTTGGTGTAGGTAACGATGACAGGCTTCTGGTTGGCTCTTGCCGGCCAGTCTTGAACAAAGGATTCGGTAAATTTATGAGGCTCTAGCTCCTTAATGATATGATCATCTGAGTGAAAATCGAAGGCAGGGAATTTTTGCATGCGTAGGAGTTCCCGGATGTTTGTGGCATTTTGAAGGATCGGGCTGGTTTCGTTTTGCCGGACTACATCGGTTAGCTCACATGCCATGCTGTCTATGTGGCATTTATCTTTTAAATAGGCTGGATCCAGAGCGGGGGATGAATTCATGCCCACAGGAGGAAGCTGGGCACCATCTCCGACTAGAATGAGCTTCTTGCGATAGTCGTTGGAGTCGAAGTTGATATATTCGATGAGGTCACTCAGGAGCCTGCCCGAGCCGAAGTGCATGAACTCGGATTCAGAGTGCATGTCTGAGATCATCGAGGCCTCATCCACGATAAAGACATTGTCGTGTTCGGCATCATTGTTCTTTGTCTCAAAGTAGAATTTGTAAGTAATGTCACCATTTTCATCGATCTCTTTGTATTCCTTGAGTGACTTCATCGAGTAAATGTGGCGATGAATGGTTGAGGCATCGATTTGATGACGTTCACGAAGCACGTGGGCCGCACGGCCTGTTGGAGCCATCATACTAGCGGTGCGGTGTTTATGATTAAGATAACGCACCAGGCCTCCAATCAGAAAGGTCTTACCGGTTCCCGCGTAGCCGTTGAGAATGAAACATCGGTCGTCTGGAGAATCCAAGAAAGCCTGCATGGATTGCACTGCTTGCTCTTGAGATGGTGTCAGCCCATCGTCTCCGTAGAAGTCAGCCAACTTACTGTCATCATCATCGGTCTGATAAGGAGGAGAGGCTGGCTCTGCCCGTGGGGTTGTTGTGGGAGAGGGGACCGATGCCTCTTCGCGCTTAGCAATTTGATCGCTCAGTGCTTCAATGCTCTTGGTGAGGGCGTTGCTCCCGCCTATCAGCCTGCAGAATTTCAACATTGAGCTAATGTGGTGCTCGACTTCCAAAAGCCGTATCCCACTGACAGGGCGATGGCCCATGCAGCGGTTTCTCGCATAGTTCATTTCGCGAATGATATCCCGGGAGTCTTTGTCCAGTGACCTACGTGCTTTAAGAAACCGAAAGTTGAGCTGGAGGACTTTAATAAGTGCGTGCAAGTCGAGATCTTCGATTTCAGTCCACTCCTCTTCTTCAACACGACGAAGCTGGTCACCCTGTAGGATTGAGCAGACGTTGTTTTCCCACCAATTTTTGCCAGCATGACGAAACAGCTGGCTATGCAGCCAGGTTGCCAGCTCCTTGGCAAGTTGATCGAGGGTGCTAATGAGATCGCCTCTCAGAAATTCGTCTGCTGGTGGTTGTTGGCTCACGATGGTGGTTAACTAAAGCCCAGCTACCTTGGCGACGGCTCCGGTGAACTTGGGGTAGTTGGACTTGACGCCGTCATCGAGATCGATGGTGATGCGTTTTTGGGCGAGGGGGAGGAGGGTGTCGCGTTCCCAGTCCTGGCATTCTTTTTGAGTCTTGCGGAGTTTGTCGGCCTCCTTGCGGGCGGCTGTTTTCTCGCGGGTGACGGTGGACGTTGCTTGGGTGTGGTCGAGGTGCTGGATCTTGGTTTCGATTTTTTTGAGGTAGTCGCGCAGGTAGTCGTTGAGCAGGAGGTTGAGTGAGTCCGGGGTATAGCGGTGCAGGTAGATCAGGGCGTTGAAGCCTTTTTTAGGGCTCTGGAAGAGCCAGTAGATCGGGCGCTTCTTGTAGGTCTTGAGATGGTCCTTGTAGAAGTCGGTGAGGAAGTATTTGCGCAGGGGTTTGCCGAGGGACTCCTCGATGAAACGCAGGTTCTCGTTGAGGGTGTCCTCGCCGAAGGTGACGCGGAGGAACTCACGGGTGCGGGCGACGATGTCGTCCTCGAACCACTCGCCATCCAGCACAGGAATGATGGAGTCCTCGTCGGGCGGGAATTGGATCTCATCGAGCGGCTTACCGACCTTGGTGAGGTAGTTCTCCACTGTGTCGCCGGCGTCGGCGAGGATGAGACCGGGGTGGTCGAGGCTGTAGCGGCCCATCATGCAGCCGACGGCGTAGGAGAGGAAGGCGGCGACGTCCTTGCGCTGGTCGGCGCGGGCGAGGGTGATCTCGTCCTCGGGGACTGCCGGGTCAAGCTCGTCCTGCAGGCCGTAGGCGTCGATCCAGAGGCGGTTGTTCTCGGTCTCCAGCTCCTGCATGCGTCGGATGGCGGCGTTGCAATAGGTGGCGTAGTGATCCCACGACTCGGCGAGGGTGCGGCCTTTCCACGGACCGCCGGGCTGGCCGGGCTCGACTTCCCAATCGCCGGGGCGCAGCAGCGGCAGGTCGCAGAAGTCCCAGCTGGTTTCGAAGTTGTCCCAGTCGGCGCGGGCTAAAGATATACACACCTCAACATTGTCCACTTCACTTGTGCGGGAACGACAAATGTATGGAAAGCTCTTAATATCCCCAACTTGAAATGCCATCGTCGGATTGATCACGCGCAAGAGGTGTTCGCCGACAACGGAATTCACTGCACCTAGAATATTATCAGGAGAGCCATCGACGAACGATGACATGCCATTAACATCGAAAATGAAGCCCTGAGGACGGAACCGCGCAGCGAATCCCGATGATGAAGTCAGGCTCCACGTCAATGCTTCCCGAAAGTAGTATGAGATATTTTTAATGGTTCGAGTTGGCGATCCGTAGAGGTCAGCGGCATAAGATAACAACTCACGACCGTCATCGCCCCAGTTCACGACAAGCTCATGATTGCCGAACCACTTTCGTTTTTCTCCGCCTTTACTGTATGGGAACCATTTAGCACCAGAATTGACAGCATCTTCTCTCGAGGAAGAATCAAACGAGATGCGACGCCTTGAAACTTCATGAGCGTATCTAACAAATCGATTATTGTCGCTTGTTGCCATGCCTTGGCGGGGCTCGGCAAGCGAATCTAGGCGTTGCCCATCTTTGAATATTGCCCGAACCCTATCGCTGATCCAATAGGCAATGGGCGAACTAGGAACCTCCTGCAGTTGCTTGGCGGAAGTTAGATGCCTCTGTCTCCCATTGACCGGAAACGAGCGAAGTTGGCCCGCTTGATCAAGATCCTGAAATTCGACACGGTCAAAAGTCCCATTCCAAAGTTTTCGTTGGAAATTCTCCCAAACCGTAGCACTAGTTCCGAAGGCTATACCCATAACCATATTCCCCATGTGCACCGAAGAATATAGGGTTGTCGCATCGAGCAGGGACTCTCGAAGCATCCTGAACGAAGGTAGAAACATCCAGCTCTGCATGGTAACCATGGCATTCCAACCTCGTTCAGTCGAGAGGGCAAAACCTCGCTCTATAAACATGCTAAATAAATCACCTTTAGATTTATTGTAGTTGCGATCGGCTAAGTCCTTCAAAGGCGCGATCATCCCCTTGAATCCCATATACGGCGGATTCGCCACCACCACCTGATACCGCTGGCTGAGCATCTCGGCCTGATCGAGGACGAGGCGGAGCTTGCGGTGGGTGTTTTGCGCGAGGAGGTCGCCGGCGGGTGCCTGCTCGCCCATCTTCACCTTGAGGGCGGCGAGTTTTTCCTCATCGAGCACGGGCTGGTTGAGGGCGCCGAAGGTCTCGGTGTGTTCCCGGAACTGGTGGATCTGGGCGAGTTCGTCCTGGCTGAACCGGGTGCCGGTGGCGTCGGTGAAGCCCTTCACCTCGTCCGGGGTGAGGACGACATCGCGCAGGCACATGACCTGCGGCTGGACGGGGCTGCGGAAGGCGCGGCGGGATTGCTCGCGGGCCTTGCAAACGAGGGCGAAGCTGGCGAGCTGGGCGGCGCGGGGGCAGATTTCGAGGCCGTAGAGGTTGTGGGTGAGGATCTTTTCCGGGATCTCGCTGGGGGCGTGGCCTTCCTCCTCGTAGATCTTCACCAGCAGGTCGAAGGCGTAGGTGAGCATGTGGCCGGAGCCGCAGGCGGGGTCGAGGAGCTTGATTTCCTCAGGAGTGGCGACGGTGAGGCTGTCCGCCGGTGCCTGCCCCTCGGGATCCTCGACGTAGTAGGGCATGTGCTCCTTGAGCCGGGAGTTCGGCCGGGAACGCAGCCAGAGGCGGCCGAGGGAGTTCTCGACGAGGTAGCGGACGATCCAGTGCGGGGTGAAGAGCTGGGTGACGGCGGGGATGTCCTCACTGGGTACGGCCTTCTTGCGGGCCATGACGGCGTCCTTCTTCTCGGAGATGTAGAACTGGTAGAGCCAGCCGAGCACTTCCACTTCCTCACAGTCTTTGTCCAGGATCTCGGTGCGGAAGCCTTCGGCGGGGGATGCCTGGGTGAGGAGGTCATCCGGCAGCAGCAGTTCGGTTTCATCATCAATGTCCTCGAACATGAACGGCATCAGGGCGTGGTAATAGCGACAGGCGGCAAGGATGAGGGCGCGGTAGACTTCCCCCTGGGGGTCGGCGCCGGCGATGGCGGTGGGCAGGCGGCCGTCTAATAGATCACGCAGGCGGTCCGCATCAACAAAGGGAGCCAGCTCATCCGGCAGGGAGCCGTTGCGGAACTGCTTGAGGATCTCGGGCTGGGTTTCCTCCTCGGTGGCGGGTGTGAGCACCCGGGATCTGAACGGGTGCCAGTGACGTGCATCCAGGAAACGGAGTGCAGCCAGCCGGTTGAACCAGGTGTAGGCAGCTCGCTCGATCAACGCATCACGATCATTCTCCGCCTGCCGCCGCAGTGAGGCCACCTGGGTGCCTTTTTCCCGGAGATCCGGGGTGTCTGCTGTGAGGGTGTAGTCGAGCTTCCTCTCAACGGCTTCAAGCAGCTGGTTACGGACAGTAGGGGCAAAGGATTTGAGGGCGGAGGTGTTCATGGGGTGGGGAGAGATAGAGAGTCTATGAGTCGGGAAGTTGTTTTAGTTAATGTTGAAATGTTTGGTAAGTGTTAGTGGCTAAGGTAGGCGGTCCCAGGTGTCCTCGGAGGTATCAAATTCCCAGTTATGGATGGGTGTGTCGGCATCGTTTATTACTGTGATTTCCTGAGATTCAGAGTTGGCGCGGTCGACGAACTCTTCAACCCATTGAGCCACCTGAAAATATTCACCCTCACGATTGTCTGTCTCTACGTTTAATTCTGTCGTTGTATGCCAATCGCTACCTGCGCGGGGGTCATAAGTTCGGTATCCAGAGCAAAGGCGAAATTGGTCACCAGTTATGTTGATGTCTTGCCAATTGCTTTGACGCTCAAATTCATCGGTAAGCGTTAGCGTCATGAAGATGTCCTCAGTAGTGAGGGGAAGTCGTTCAAGAGCATGGAGGAAGCCGCCAAGGTTTACTATAGTTTCGGGGTCTATGTTTTTCCTGCACAGCAAAGATCTGACAGCTTTAATAAGTTGCTCTATAAACTCCTCATCCTCAGCGTCGAACTTGAGAATTTCAAGATCTGGAGGGTTTGCTTCCGTGTTATTATGAGTCATTTCAAAGACTGATGCGTTTTCCTTGCTGAAGTTCATCCACCGCTGCTTGACGCAGGGCTTTGAGCCACTCGTCGAGCTCGTCTTCGTTACTGATGTAGGGGAGTGAGCACTGGTGCTTGATCGAGTTTGCCGGGATGTAAGTGGTTTTTGTTGTCTCGCCACCTCCAGTGGGTTTTGCCAGTTCGGCGGCCATGGCTAACTGCGACGGGTAGTCATGGGTACGGTAGCGGTTCAGGCTGTCTCGGATGGAGGTGAGAAAGCGGGCGTTGGTGATACTTTCCTTAGCGGATTCGGTCTGGCTAAGCACCTGCGCCTGGGCCGTGGTGTCGAGCTTGGCAAAGTCAGGTAAAGCACGGATTTTTTCTTCCAGTGTGGCGAGTGCCTCGGTTGCGGACTGCCGTTGAGCTTCGAGCAAGGCATCGATTTGCGTTTGCAGGCTATCGCATGCTGTTTTTGCCGCAGGGACCACATTACCGCGGTAGGGATGTTCTGCGGTGGTAAGATCCCTGAGAGGCTTGAGATCCTCAGCCGGGATGTCGCCAAAGTTGGCTTCCTGGTCCCTGAGAAAGGCGATGGCTTGATCATAAGCCTTGCGCTGGGATCCATTCATAAAGCTCAGGACGGGGTCGAGCAGGTCGTCTTTGAGGTCGAGCAACTCGCTGTCATACTCAGCCAGTTTGGATAGCAGGTAGTTTGCGTTTTTATCTGCGAGGGACTTGAGCTTGCTGACGGGTTCGGCCAGTTGGCTTAGAAAAGCGTATTGTGCCCTCTGCTGGAGCAGGGCGTCGAGGGCCTGGGTTTTTTGAGCAAAGGCAGCGATGGTGGCTTCGCCCACGGAGCGGGCATCGGTGCCGGGATTGGTCTGGTCAAAGAACTCGTGATGGAATCGCTTCAGAGCGTTGATGGATGCGGGGTCAAATTGCTGCTGGAGCTGCACGCGGACATTGGCGTGCTGCCGGGAGTTGCTCAATGCACTCAGTGCGGCATTCGCATCCAGGGGATCAGGCCCTCGGAAGTCGACTTTGCCCATTCTGAAGAGCCGGGCCAGCAGGCAGGTGACGGCCAAGGTGTGCCAGCCGCATGGACGACGGGCGAACTGGCGGACGATTTCATCGACAGTGGTTCTTTCTCCTTGTGTCTGATTCGCCCGAATATAGGTGAGCAGTTCGTTTTCCGCCTCGGAGAGAGGTTGCTGGCCACCGGTCAGAAGGTCGTCTTGCTCGGTGAGGGTCTTACGGAGTAGCGCTTCATCATATGTGCCCCGCAGCATTTTTAAGTTGGGGAAAGCGAAGGCGATGAGATCCTGGGCCAGCTTGTGGATACGGCTTCGGGGGTCCGCGTAGCTTACTCCTTCTACTTTGGAACCATTGAGGAAGGCCGGGCTTCTGCTGAGTAGATCGGAGCAGCGGTCCTTGAGGTGAGCCCGGCGGGTATTGTTCTGGGCGCCACGCTCGGTCATGATGGCCCGGCGCGATTCATCGACGCCAGAGCCGGTATTCTGCTGGATGTATTTCTGGGTTTTTAGGTAAAGGCGCGCTTCATCGAGCACGCGGTCGTCGGCAGGGAGGACTAGGGTCAGCTCCGGTTTGCCGGTTCCCTGGGCGGCGAGGGTCGCCTCGTCAGCATGATTAGGATGTTCGGGGGTGATGATGTTGATGGCAAATTCATGCTCCCTTCCTACGGTCTGATCGTCTAGTTTGCGGGTATAGGCGTAGTCCTGGTTATTGGCTTCGTAGCGAATCTTGGGGTCACGCAGGGTGTCTGAGAAGATGACATCAGAGAGTAGTTTGGTGACTTCGCTATCGTCGACATCGGTTTGTTTGATCTCTGTTTCGATGTCTTTTTCAGTATCAGTGAGGAACTCATAAACCTCGCCATTGCGCTGCAGCAATGACTGAGCCTCCAGCAGCCGCATGTTGGCCTCTACTGATTTTTCAAGCGCTGCAATGTCTGGCGTTGCAGTGTCGATCAGCAAGATGGCGACATTGCGAGGGGTAGAAGTGAAGGTCTTCACCCACTTGAGTAGGAAGAGTGCTTTGAGAATACGAAGTGAGAGTGGATCATCGAAATGCTGTCCGGCTTGGAGGATGGCAGTCTGAACATCACCTTTGAGGGTGGCTGAGATGCCATCGAACATGAGATCGAAGGGTGCCAGGGTGCCTATGTCTTCATCCTTCAAGGATTTAACCACACTCTGGAACACCTCGAGCATGGAACGCTCACCGACAGCGGTGTGACGGCCGGTAAACATGTCGTGCTTGGATAGCTGCTCAAGTGCGCGTTGGAAGAGATCAAACTGATACGGGTGGAAGGGGTAAAAAGCGCAGAACTCATCGCTACCACGCCAGCCTTTGTATTGCTGGCAATCATCACTAAAGCGGTAGAGGGTGACGAGGTTGTCCTTCTCCTGATCGTAAATGGAAGTCAAGGACTCGGGCTCGTCCTCGGTCTTTGCCAGCAGCCGCTTCTGGATGACTTCCTTGACGTCGGCACTCGTGAGGGTGAGCCTGGTTTTGAAGCGGCCCTGAATCTTGGTGAAATCCTGGGAGGTATGGCCACCCATGTCTCCGAGCACTTTATCAAGGTCTCCTTGAGACGTAACAAAGACCCAGGCTTGACCATCACAAATCGTGCTCAGTGTCTCTGCAATGGTTTGCAGGTTGAGCATCAACTGGGTGTTTTCGCCAATGAACTGACCGACCTCATCGACAAAGAAATTCAATCTGAAATCGTCATCCTTAGAATCAATGTAGGCCTTTACCTGCTCTGCAAAGGATTCAATGGATACGGTGTAGTCCCTGCGGATTTCACCGATGGTATTTGTGCCCTCTTCCTCGGAGACATCAAAGTGTTTTGCGTAGGCTTTACCAAAGGCTTTTTTGCGGATGGTGCCGATGGCTTCACGGTCTTTCTCCCAGGCGCGGCCGTTGACATCCATGTATGTGTCCTTGAAGGCTTGTAGCTGGCCGTCCCGGTCCAAGTGATATTCAAACTCGGCAACGTATCCTTGTTTCGGGTCATAGCCTCTCAGCCGGTTGAGCACTTTGACAAAGACCTCCAAAACAGCCGCATTACCGTCACCTCCGATGTGGTTGGCCTGTTGGTCAATATTGAACAGGATGCTTTGCGCTGGAATGGAGCAGGCTTTCTTGAGTGCGGCGCTCAGAATCTCATCGTCGAGATGCTCGGTGATGATGTCTACTGGGTGGCTTCCCGAGTGCATAGGTGTGGCATCCAGGAGTAAGGACAGGATTTTAAGCAGGTGCGATTTACCGGAACCAAAGAAGCCTGAAATCCATACGCCATTGGCACCGAGTTCATTCTGGTAGCGTTCCAGTAGAGTATCTAGTCCTCGTGCAATTTCAGCGGTGATGACAAATTCTTCAACCTCGACCTCGAGGTGGCGGCGGTCATCTGCCTTGATGACTCCCTCGATGGGGCGGTCTACAGGTTTGGTGAATAATGTAGATAGATTCATTGTATAATGGAGTGGTAGTGGTCGAGATTAAATGCGCGGTAGTATCCCTTGGGCTGGACTTTTCCAAAGAGACGGAGCTGCGAGCCCAGGCCCTGAACTTGAGTGTATTCACCTGGGAAGAAGAGAACCAGTGGATGATCCATCATGATCGGCTGAATGGAATCCAGTAGGGTATGGGTGCGCAGAAACGGAAAGACATGCCCGACTCCTGTGATAAAGGTGATTTGGATATCGGGATTCTCGATTTCTTTGGCGAGTCTGTCGGCTAAGCGGCTTGATGGGTCCGCGTAGTTGATCAGGGTCTGAAAAAGATCCTCCCGATCAAATCCCTGCTCGTCGGCAATGAGGTCATCGAGGAGGCCTTCTTCACGCAGCTCATCGAGGAGTAGGCTGAATAAATTGATTTCGGCAATCTTGATGCCGTCGTTCTGCAGCCGGCTTGCCAGTGCCCGGGTGAGGGCCTCCATTTGATCTTCCTCGCTGACATCGTAGGTCTGGATGAAAATAGGGACTTCATTTGCCAATCCCTCCATGTTGAGGAATTTGGAACTGGAGAAGATGGAGTAGAGTTGGTCTGCAAGTTCGCTCATGATGCTGGAAGGAATGATGAGATTTCGTGATCAGGAGCGAGGAAGGCTGCCAGCCATTTCGGATGGTCGGCGATAATGACGGAGAACACATCGGACGGGATGACCGGACGTGAAAGGGTGCCGAATTCGGGGCCTTCGCCCAGGATGCCTACCTCGCGCAACATGCGGAGGAGAACTCTGCGTAGTTTATCCAAGGAGGACTCGCTGATGTCTGCCAGCTGTGATTGTTGGGAGGTGTGTTGCTCGATAAAGTTTTCATAGTCTGATGGGCGCAAAGTGACATCAAAGACTTCCAGTTTGTTGCGCAATAATTCCGAGGAGAAATCGAACAGAAACGGAGATTTTTTAACAGCTGCCAGCCATGAGAGGGCTGTCTTGCTGTCCATGCCGGACTGACTGAGTAGTTCGAGTTGGTCCGCTGTGAGTGTCTGCAGCCGTGGGCGGATCTCACGCTCAAGACGATTGGAGCTGGTCGCTGAGCTGCACTGTAAGGCATTTGTGCTTAAAGCCCACTCCTTGGTCTCGTCCCATGAGCCAGAATCCAGGTAGTGCTCAGCCAAGATGCCTGCCAGCTCAGGCCGTAGCGAGGCTGCGGTGAAGCTTAGGTTATAAAGAGGTGGAGTGGTCACGGATAGTCTATGAGTAGGTGGATTTGTGAGGCAGCAGCGTCGTGGATCTATTGACCTATTGTCGGATGTTATCGGCAATTGGTCAGAATCTAGGGGTTTGATTGTTGGACATCAAGGATAGAGGCCAAAAAGGAGTGTTTTTGTTAGCAATCGGCCTTTGATGGTTATTTAATGGGCCCTTGATGGTTGTTGTGTGAGCGTTAGAACCAGTTTGATGAGATGGCCATTTCTGCTTCTTCCTGAGTAGAGAAGTAGCCTATGTCGTCGAATTCCGGAGCAGATACGAAAAACACACCCTCGAAACACATCACATATATCGGATATTCACCAGCGGCACTTCCTTCTCTGGAATCCTCAGCCACATCCTCTGCCTCGTTGTGCACTAGATCATACAGCCAGTCGTGGACGCTAGAATGCCCATCAGGTAGTTCTCCGTCACTCTTCAAGATGGCAAGGATTTCTGGACTTGCATCTCCGTATTCTTGCTGGAGTAATTTCACCACTTTTTTAGATGATGCAAGTTTGGGGTAAAATTTATCGAGAGGGAGTTCGTTGGACATTTTTGATTTAATGGATTTGTTCTTCGGTTGAGAAATTACCTTAGCAACTTATTTGTGTATTTGAATACAATATTGATGTGCGTGGTGTGACGTGTTAGAATTCAAGTATCATGAACGTAAAAGATCGCAAAAAGCTAGAAGATGCTGCTCGTCAATGGATTATCGATAATGAAGGTGATATTGAGGTTTATGATGCATATATCACAAAAGATCAAATTGATGAAGATGTTGAGGATGTTGAAGAGTGGCTAATGAACAGTGCATCTGAATACAGTACCGGTTTCACATTGGTTAAGATAAAGGCAGGAAATGGTGTCAGTGGTGTCGCACTCATCACTGTGCATGGAAGCTCATGGGAAGGGCTTGATGTGAGTTTGGCTGGGGTATTTGGCTCCGAAGGTGATGCTAGAGCTTGGATTAGGGAAGATGGATACATTCTTTAAGCCTCACTTGTAACAGATTCTAATCTCCAGATCTGTTTGTGGCTTCTATTTGTTAGCCTTCTCAGCCTTCCGCTTCATCCTCTCCTCATTACTTTCCACTTTCCTAAACCTCTGTCCATTCCAGGGGACGAGTCGGTCGTTGAGTAGGACGTAGGGGCCTGTGATATACAATGATTCGCCACTCTGTTGCACTGTGACGACGTCCTCGACGTTGTAGACGGCTCCTTCTTTGATGTATCCATCTGGGAATTCAAAGTCTTGGTATGTGTTGTTGGGGGCTCCGATGGGGATGGGGGTTGCGTCGATGCAGACGACTTTGTCGTTTGGTTTGAATGTGTTCATAATTGTATTGTTCTTGGTTCCTTGTTCCTCGTTCTTTGCTGGCTACGTGG
>CAJQQJ010000408.1 GCA_905480445.1 uncultured Alphaproteobacteria bacterium
GAGGCGACGGTGCAGATTCAAAGGGCGGGGTTAAGGATTCCTTTGGTTGGCTTATGGAGCGTCTTTTTGCGCCTCGCCAACTGATCTTTAGATCGAAGGATTCTGTTAAGGCTTTCTCCCTACCTTCTTGGTTGCAGATAGCTTCTGTGACGGTTGTTTTTGTTGCGGTGATGTGGACGGCCTACGCGTCGATGACCACATTCTACAGCCAACCAAAAATAAAAAGTCAGCAGGTTTTGATTGATCATCAAGACAGTGAGATTGATCGTTTGTTGGCACACATCTCAGGTGGCAACGAGATCTTTTCGACGGCGATATCTCAGATGGATCTCAATGTTTCTTTCTATCAACAATTAGAAGAAGCTCTGGGAAACAAAGAAACATTTCAGGCAAAAATCAAACCTGAAAGTGTTCGAAGTAATAGAGACAGCACAAAGGCTGTGTTGGCCTTGTTAGAGGGCATGAAAGATGACCACGGGTCAGCGCCTGCAGTTACCAAACAAGCTTCTAGTCTGCTTTCATCATCTTCTTTTGCACCTCGAGAAGATACGGTGGCTGATGACGAAAATGTCCAGGAGCAAACTTCGGCTCAGTCTGCTTTCCGCTTCTCCGAAAAAGACGCAACGATAGGTGCATTGCAGAAAGAACTGAACCGACTGAGATTGGAAAACGATACCTATAAATCTCAGAAAGTTGCGGCAGTTGCTCAGTTGAATTCTTCCCAAGCTCGTTTGGCGGTTTCAGAAGCCGCTTTGGCCGATACTAAGGCTATGCTGTACGATGGTTCGGCGGGCGAAAGTGAAGAGCTCTCAAAACTGGAAGAAATGGTTTATGTACTTCAGCTTCGTATCGACGATTTGATTGAGGAAAAATCCGACGTTGAAACAGCAAACATCAAATTGGCTAGGCAGGTAGAGACCTTAGAGTCGTCTGCGACTGTTGGCTATGAAGTTCATAAGTCGATTATTTCAGGCTTGAGACGTGAAACTGCAGAAAAAGTTGATTCCTACGAAAAGGCGCTCAATGCAGCTGGCCTGTCAATTTCAGGCTTACGTCATCAGGCAGAAAAGACGAAGCCTGCAGATGTTGACGAGGCACCTCCCGGTGCGTCTGGCGGACCGTTCATTCCAAGTGACGAGAGTTTTGAATTTGAAGAGCCGGTCTTCAACGAAGAGTCACACTTTGACATTGATGAGCTTTGGTCCTACCGCCGCGACATACTTATGAACCTCCATACAATGTCGGTGATGGAACCAAGAGTATTGGCGACGCCACTTTCCAATCCAACGCGTGGACTGCGTTTAACTTCACGATTTGGCACACGCAAAGATCCGATCAACAAGAAACGCTCGATGCATTACGGCATTGATTTCGCAGGCCCCGTTGGATCCAAAATTTATGCGCCAGCAGCTGGCCGTGTGATCTACGCAGGTCGTAAGGGGAGTTTTGGTAAGTTTATCGAAATTAACCACGGTTGGGGAATTGTAACGCGCTACGCTCATTTACATAAGATTCACGTTTCAGTCGGTGACCGTGTAAAGCTCAATGAGCGAATAGGCACTTTGGGAAATACAGGACGTTCGACTGGTCCCCACCTGCATTATGAAATTCGTGTGAATGGCACGAGACGAAACCCTCTAAAATTTATAAGAGCTGCCAAATATGTTCAGTAAGAAGAATGAAAGCAAAAACAGTGCTTCAACAGCAGGAAAACCAGATTTGCCGCCACCACCACAGGCACCCAAATCAATGACCAAGACACCTTCCGGCGTTCCGTCAATCATCAGTTCGGATCTGAAAATTGTTGGTAATTTGTTCTGCGATGGTGACATGCAGATTGATGGTCAGATCGAGGGTGATATTGAAACCAATTCCTTGACCGTCGGTGAAACCGCCAATGTTAAGGGCATCATTCGCGCCGATGTCGTTAGAATTTCAGGCAAAGTGTCTGGCGAAGTTCAAGCCGACAAAGTTATCCTCACTAAGACCGCGCATGTGGAAGGCGACGTCATCCACAGAGATCTGGCTATTGAGAACGGCGCTTATCTCGAAGGTGCAGTTCGCCGTGTAGATAGCAGTTCTTTGCCAGGTGCTTCGAAAGCCAAGAAAGCCGCGGCGTCAAAAGAATAAAGACGACCTAGATTGATTTGAAACGGTGGTGATGTTTCACCGCCGTTTTTCTTTACCCCACAATTGCTTCGGCGAATATGGCGGGGTCGACATTGCCGCCAGACAAAATCAGCACTGTTGTTTTGTTTCGGCAGTCTATTTTGCCCGCCAGCGCAGCTGCCAAACAAACTGCACCACCTGGCTCAATGACCAGTTTTAGTTTTTCAAACCCATAACGCATGGCTGCCAGCACCTCATCCTCGCTCACTGCGAGCCCCTGATCAACAGTTTGCCTGTTGATAGAGAAGGTTAGTTCGCCTGGTTGTGGCGAGAGCAGAGCATCACAAAGCGACTTCTGACTAGTATCAGCCTCTTGTCTTTCACCTGTTTCCAACGATTTCTTAGTATCATCGTAACCTTCAGGTTCAACCGTCAGTGTTTTGCAGTTTGGAAACAGGGACTTAACAGCTGTTGAAACACCAGCAGTTAACCCACCACCGCCACAGCATATTAGCACCTGATCGGGTGCAGAATTTTGGGACTTGAGATCTTGGGCTATTTCTAAGCCGACGGTTCCTTGTCCTGCTATGACATCGAGATGATCGTAGGGTGGAATCAAAGCGCAGCCAGTCTCTGCCATAAGAGCCATAGCGATGGCCTTGCGATCTTCGCTGTAGCGGTCGTAGGGAACAACCCTAGCACCGTAGCTCTCAGTGTTCTTCCGCTTAATCTCTGGAGCGTCTGCCGGCATGACAATTGTTGCAGGAATTCCAACGATCTGAGCCGCAGCCGCCACCCCTTGAGCATGATTACCAGAAGACCAAGCTATCACGCCTCGTTCCCGCTGTTCGGGCGATAGGTTAATGACAGTGTTAAAGGCACCGCGAAACTTGAACGTTCCTGTCTTCTGGAAGGTTTCAGCCTTGAGAAAGATCCTGCCACCGAGTTCATCAGCGAGAACTCTAGGCTCAAGCAAAGGTGTTCTCACCGCATGGGAGGCGATATTGAGCGCGGCTTTTTCAATTGTGGCTAACGTTATTGGACTCGTCACTTAGTAATTCCCTATCATCGCTGATGTTGGTTGCGGGACTTGGTCTTTGCCTTCCAGGAGTGCCTTGTAAATTCCATAGCTGGCTATGACTTTCTGGACGTATAGTCGGGTTTCGCGAAACGGGATAGATTCAGCCCAATCCAACACGTCTTTATGGGGGTCGTTGGGGTTGCCAAAGGTTTTGCGCCAGGAGTCAGCCCGTCCATGCCCCGCGTTATAGGCACTTAAAACCAGCAATAGAGAGTTATTGTATTTTTCGAGTGAGTTTTGCAGATAGAGCCCCCCAAGCTGGACATTGAAGCTAGGATCGCTAATGAGCTTGTCTTCTTGATAGTCCAGCCCATTGCGTTTGGAGAGTCTTTTGGCTGTCTCTGGCAGCAACTGCATTAACCCACGTGCGTCTCTTGGACTGACAGCACTGTCATTGAAACTGCTTTCCTGACGGACTACGGCATGAACCAGAGCTGGGTGTTGAACGGCTGGTTCTGGCAGTTCAAACGGGAGGGTAGGGTAGAGGAGAGGCAGAGCAGGGCCAGTGGGCCAACTCAGGCTTTTGCCAAGTAATATCGACATGCGTCCATATCCCAGCTCCTGCACCTTTCTTCCCGCAGCAAGGAAGGTGTCATAGTTCTTAGAAATCTCTGCAACTCTCTTTAAGAAAGGCTGTGCTAAGCGTTCTTGGTCTATCTGCAATAACTGACGAGAAATCAGATAAAGTTCATTGTTTTCAATCTCGCCTAGACTAGTGAGCGCTTGTCTTGTGACGTCTAAGTTGACGGAGGAGAAGGGTTTCTCAGTCCGTTCCAAGCAAAGTTGCCCATAAAAGGTCAACGCATCTTTGGCGCATTCATTATAGTTCGCGTGCGCTGATTTTAACTCACCTGTACCTTCACGGACTCTGCCAAGCCAATAGTAAGCCCGTGCACTTTCACGCCCTGGTCCTGCTTCTCGCAAAGAACGCCTAAAGTGTTGAGCCGCCAATTCTGGTCTCTTCATTTTGGACAGAGCAATCCATCCCGAAAGCCATTCTGCCTCGTAGAAAGCTTTAGAAGGGGCCAAGGCGTGTTTTGAGGC
>CAJQQJ010000409.1 GCA_905480445.1 uncultured Alphaproteobacteria bacterium
AGAACTCTTTCGCTGACGAGAAACTCGCTCTTGTCTTGACTGTTTACCGTGCCAAAAATTTCGCAGATGCAAAGCGGATCTGTACGGAGATTTTACATGTCACTGGTTTAGGCCATTCTGTGGGTATCCATACGGCAAATGACAACCACGCCGCTGAGCTTGCTGCGGAGACAGACGTTGTTCGTGTTCTTGTTAATCAGGCACATACTTTTGGCAATGGCGGTGGTTTTAACAACTGTTTGCCTTTCACGCTTTCCATGGGCGGTGGCACCTGGGCAGGCAACACGATCTCCGATAATCTCAATTGGTCAAACTTCATTAATATCACACACCTCGTGCGCACGATTGCTGAAGACAAGCCGGAAGAAGAAGAGCTGTTCGGCGGACATTGGGCAAAATACGGTAAATAGAGGTCTATCGGCATGAATTTCGAAGAGCACGCAGCCAAGCCGGTACTGTCTAAGCATGGCATTGCCGTTCCTCCCAGCCAGCTGGCTTATGATGCCGAAGCTGCTGCGAAAGCGGCGGCTGAGATCGGTCTTTGTGTTGTTAAGGCGCAGGTTCCAACAGGAAAAAGAGGTAAAGCGGGCGGTATTCAACTCGCAGCAACTGCTGAAGAAGCTAGGATTCATGCTCAAAACATCATCGGGATGTCCATTGACGGTTGGCCTGTAGAGAAGGTTTTAGTCGAAGGACAGGTGCCGATTTCAAGCGAGCTTTACGCTGCGGTACTTAACGATCATGCAAGCAAAGGGCCGATGGTTCTTTTTTCTCTTTACGGCGGGATGGACGTCGAGGAGGCAACGGAAAAAGATCCGAACGCCATGTTGAAGCTTCCAGTGTCAATTGTCGAAGGCTTAACCGCTGATGGTGTTAAAGCCATGCTTGCTGACGTTGATCTAGGCGCAGTTAAGCAAGACGTCGAAGCAACCTTGCTGAAACTTTATGCTGCTTACCGGGAGAACGATGCTGAGTTGATTGAGATCAATCCTTTGGTTGTGACAAAAGACAACCAAGTGATTGCCTTGGACTGCAAACTGACTTTGGATGAGTCAGCTGCAAGCCGCCGACCAGACCTGGCAGCCAATGCAGCTGCTGAACGTAAGACAGGACTAGAGGGACGCGCCGCGGAGGCAGACCTTAAATACATCGAGCTAGAAGGTGAAGTAGGGGTCTTAGCCAATGGGGCTGGCCTGACGATGACTACCATGGATGTGGTTGCTCATTACGGCGGAACACCCGCTAATTTCATGGAAATAGGCGGCGAAGCTTACACTAAGGCGACAACAGCGCTGGGTATTGTCTTGGACAATCCAAAAGTTAAGTCCTTGCTTGTTAACTTCTGTGGAGCCTTTGCGCGCACAGACGTGATGGCGGAAGGTGTTGTGAAGGCTTGGGAAGAGCTAAAACCTGATATTCCCATTTTCTTTACTATTCACGGGACAGGCGAAGAAGAGGCCATTGCTTTGGTCAAAGACCGCTTGGGCATTGATTCTTTTGACTTAATGGATGATGCAGTGAAGGCCGCTGTCTCAGCTGCGAAGGGAGCGAGCGCATGATTCCTCGTTCACACCATAAAGTCATCGTTCAGGGCATGACTGGACGCCAAGGTACTTTCTGGACCGAGAAAATGATTGAGTGCGGCACGACAGTTGTTGGCGGCGTTAATCCAAAACGCGCTGGTGAGACTCACTTGGAGTTGCCCGTTTACGGCTCTGTCGTAGAGGCATCTAAAAGCACTGACGTTGACATTTCAATCATGTTCATTCCGCCCATGGCTGCTAAAGCTGCCGGCATAGATGCTTGTGAGGCTGGTGCTAAAATGCTGCTTTGCTTGACCGAGCATATCCCAGCTCAAGACGTGATGGAGATACATGCAGCCGCGAAAGCGAACGGTACTCAAATAGTTGGACCAAACACGGCTGGTTTAGTGACACCGGGCGAGTGTTTTATCGGCATTATGCCCGGGTTCAACAAGACCGTGTTTCAGCCAGGTAACGTCGGCGTAATCTCACGTTCTGGCAGTCTTGGTACTTTGCTCTGCCTTAATTTGTCCCAATCTGGGATAGGGCAATCAGCCTTCTACGGCATTGGTGGTGATCCGATGATTGGAACCAACACACGCGACGCTCTAGAAATTCTCAACGCTGACGAAAAGACGCAAGCTATTGTTATCTGTGGAGAAATTGGTGGATCTGCCGAAGAAGAAGCCGCAGTCTTTGCTAAAACGATGACCAAACCAGTTGCGGCGTTCGTGGCCGGGCGACAGTCACCACCAGGCAAAAAAATGGGCCATGCAGGCGCTATTGTCGCAGGCGGTAAGGGCGACTATGATTCAAAGCGTAAAGCACTGGAAGCAGCAGGTGTTTTCGTTGCCGATGTTCCAAGCCAAATTCCAGCTTTTTTGAAAGGAAAAGTCTAGGTTCGAATCTGAGTTTTAACCTCATTTGCTTCTAGCTATTTGCAAATGAGATGATAAGGTGATTTCAGTTGATCGCTGTCGTTCCTAAACGGTGCGAGACGCTGACAACAAAACGACTAGAAAACGAAGTCGTAGACGCGTTCAAAAATGAGCGCATAGTTCTAAACAAGGGAGGAACTTTATGTCCTTAACTAAAACAGTAGCTGGCTTACTCGCCGGCGTAGTAATGATGGCTTCTGGCTCAGCAATCGCTGCTGAAGCACCAGCCACTTCTGACGGCTACCCAGCCCGTCCTTTGACAATGATTGTACCTTACGGCCCAGGTGGTGGTTCTGGCCAGGTTGCTGCTGCAATGGCTGAAGCCGTGACTGCTCACTCTGGTGCAGCAATCAACCGCGACCACAAGCCTGGTGGCTCTGGCATGGTTGGCCTTGCTGCCTTCATGGCATTCCCTGCTGATGGTTACACGGTTCTTGAGCACATCGACGATGCGGCCTCCGCATTTGCTTCTGGTTCAAGCAAGATTAACCCAGCTGAAGACCTCATTCCTTTGGTTACAAGCCAAATTACATTCTCACAAATCTATATCCGTTCAAACGAAGATCGTTTCTCCGATTGGGCTGGTTTTGTTGAGTATGTGAAGTCAAAAGGTGGCGACGCAACAATCGCTAACGTATCACGTGCCGGTTCTATGGAACGTATGATGCTGAAACAGGTCATGGATCAGTCTGGTATCGAAATGCAGCAGATCTCATTCGATAAAGGCGGACCACGTTATGCAGCGCTTAAAGGCGGCCAGGTTGATGCTTTGTTTGAGCAACCAGGTGATGTTCGTGGTTTCCTCGACTCAGGCGATTTCAAACCTATCTTGACACTTCTAAACGAGCGTCCAGGTGTGTTTGCTGATACTCCTTCAATGGTAGACGCTGGTCTGGATATTAAGCCTTTGTACCGTTTCCGTGGTTTCTACGTGAAGAAGGGTGTTCCTGCTGATCGTCTGGCATGGTTGCAGTGGGCTTTCC
>CAJQQJ010000410.1 GCA_905480445.1 uncultured Alphaproteobacteria bacterium
ATACAACCGCGGGATTTGAATTTCTCCACGTCAATATTACCGTTACCCTCACGAATAAGACTGTCAGTTGCACTACCAAAGATCTTGTAAACTGACTCGCATTTAATGACTGGTTGGTTACTCATTCGTTACTTCCCCAAAACCCTATTTACAGGCAATTTATTTATTATTCGTTTTTTGAGTGAACAATTTACAGCCCACCTAAAGAAAACCTCCCCTCCGACTATAACGCCAGAGGAGAGGTTATCAACTCTGATAATGCAATTTGCCTTCAACTATTCAGACAGCATCACCGTAACAAGCTTACTTAGTGAAAGGCATCCAAACAGCTTCGTTGTCAGCCAACCACTTTTTAGCAGCGTCTTCATGGCTCATCTTGTCGATGTCTACGAGAGCAGCCATCTGACCGATGTGAAGAGTTGAGAATGAAAGCTTAGAGTAAGCTTTGTATGCTGCAGGATGTGTCTTAGGCATCTTGTAGTTTGCTGCCTTCTTCAACCAACCTTTTGGTGATCCACAAGAACCGTCACCACCGTCAACTGTGCGACAGCCATCTGTGTACTCAGGGAACTCGATGAAGACGAAGCCGTCTGCATCTGTAAAGTTTGGTGTCCAGTTAAAAGTAATAACCGCACGGTTTTCTTTCTTAGCAGCAGCAAGTTCAGCCCAAAGAGCATCAGCACCACCAGCAAACTTAACCATGTAATCGTCACCAAGGCCGAGTGCAGCAATACGTTCCGGCATCAAGTCACCGTGCCAGCTTTGTGGACCTTCGAGCCAGCGGCCTTTGCCGTCTGAGTCAGCAGTTACGAAGATGTCTTTACAATCTTTCAAAGCTTCCCAGTTAGGAAGACCAGGGCACATGTTCTGCTCGATAACGTAGCCAGGGACACCCATTTCTTCCAATGTCAAAGCTTCATGGCTACCAGCGTCGATGATGCCGCCTTTATCCATAGCGTTGTAGAAGGAAGCGCCAAAAGCTGACTGCCATACTTCGTGTGAGATTGTGATGTCGCCGTTACGAACAGCTTCATAAACAGCCTGTGAATCTGCAGGAACATATTCAACGTTGTTGCCCATGCTCTCGAAGATGCCACCGATTACGTAAGCCATCACAACTTGGCTTGACCAGTTATGTGTTGGAATTACGATAGGTTTGCTTGAGTCTTCAGCCATTACTGGCGCCGCAAAAACCATTGTTGCGGATACGGCCGCAGCGGCCACAAATTTAGTAAATTTCATTATTATAGTCCTCCCATATGAGATAAACGGTCAGGTCTCAAAATGTCTCACGACATTGACACTGACGTTGCGAATTCCTGTTCGACGTGAAATCCGTAGCCGAAAGTTAGTGCTTTTAGCACCGTCTTGGCAAGAGTGTACCTGCCATTCACCCGCGACAGTCATTAGTTTGTGTAGGATTTACGACCTTTTCTTTATCTAGGGCGGCACTGTTGCAGCAAAAACATTTCTGACCTGAGAGAGAAATTCCGAATCAGCGAGAACAATTGGGCGTAATTGGTCTTATTTTGGTTGTCTTTGGTTCACTTTGGAAAGGTTCCGGATTGAAATTTTCATCATTTTGGTTCGATTTAGAGAATTTTTGACAAAAGCGAACTCAAATTCCAGTTTTTGGCCCATTAATGGTTTGAAAATCCAGCTTGATGGACTTAGACAACATCTAAATGTCGTATTAGTCGTTCAAGCTGAAAAAACAGTATGTTATTGCTCCGCTGCGCAACAAGGCTTTGCGTACAATGTATGACACCTTGAGAGAGTATCTTAGGAAAACTTATGCCAGAAGCCCCCGTTCCTGATCGACTGCCCCAAGCACCCATCGTCAGTCGAATTCTTCGACCTGGGTTGCCTGTTAAACCCGGCACACAGCGATATACAATACAAGGTGGTGGATCCACTGTTGTGCCAATTTCGGTTGGTGATGAAATTACAGTCGCTAACCTCGAAGGCAGCCAGCTTGCTGAGATTGTAGCTATCGATTCAAAGGGCAAGATTGACCTAGGTGTCATTGGCACAAAATCAAACGGAACAGCGACCGGGATTCAATCGATACTTGGCGACGACAGCAGTCAATCGGCGAAACAAGCTCGAGCCAGTCTAGAACGACGGGGTGTCGACTTAGCCAAATCACCAGCGATCCAACTCTTCGATTCATCGACCCCTGCGGGGGTTTCTGAAAAGTTCAAAGTACAACGCGATGGATTGCTTGTCGTTGCCGCGCCTGGTGAGGCAATGGATGCCCACGGTCAAAACACATTGACCCCAATAGAGCTCAGAATAAAGAAATCAGTCATCTTAACTCGAAATGACATTCCTTTGCCCGAGCCTCTTGCTAACCCACTACAAGACATTCGCGTCAAATCCTCCAGCGCTGAAAGTTATTTTGTAAAAGCTGGTGAATACATCCAGATCCTGGATGTCGCTGGTCAACAATGTTCAGATTTCCAGGCCTTTTCAGCTCGTAAACTTGATAAGGGCATCCAACATGCCTTGGACGCAACAACGACT
>CAJQQJ010000411.1 GCA_905480445.1 uncultured Alphaproteobacteria bacterium
GTCAAGCGCATGAAGTGCTGGATGATCAAGATCGCTGGTGGTCACAAAAAGTTCGGGTTGGCTGACGAAAGGTTTCTGCATGACAAAAGTTACCAAATATTCCAGCCTATGGGAATCCTCTAGTTATGCTGAGGTCTCTACAAATAAACAAAAACTGACTACTCAACGGGAGAGTTTAATGAAAAAAATTTTAATGGGTCTTGCAGCCGCTGGTGCTGCACTGACTATGTCCTCTGCAGCAAACGCTGCAGAATGTGGCGAAGTATCTATTGCTGATTGGAACTGGCCTTCTGGCGAGTTGATGGCAGCGGTTGACAAGTTCATCCTCGAAGAAGGCTATGGCTGTACAGTGGAGTTGATCCCTGGTGCAACTATGACAACTTTCGCATCCATGAACGAAAAAGGTGTTCCTCAGGTTGCTGGTGAGCTCTGGATCAACGCTGTTCGCGAGCCTCTAAACGCTGCAATGGCTGAAGGTCGCATTATTTCCGCAAAAGCTGGTCCGATCACAGAACTCGGCGAAGGCTGGTGGGTTACTCCTGCTTGGAAAGAAGCACATCCTGAGCTGAAAACAGTCATGGATATCATCGAGCGTCCTGACTTGTTCCCATACAAAGAAGACCCTTCTAAAGGTGCTTTCATCACTTGTCCTTCTGGTTGGGGCTGTCAGTTGACAAACAACAACCTGTTCCGTGCATTCGACATGGAAGCAAAAGGCTGGGCTCTTGTGGATCCAGGTTCTGCTGCTGGTCTTGACGGTTCAATGGCTAAAGCTGCTGAGCGTGGTGAGCCTTGGTTCGGCTACTACTGGGCACCAACAGCAATGATCGGCAAATACAACATGCAACTCGTACCTTTCGGTGTTGACTTTGTCGGTGCTGAGCATTGGGACGGTTGTATCGTGAAAGACGATTGTGCTGATCCACAGCCATCTTCTTGGACGAAGTCAGAAGTTCACACTGTTGTAACAAAAGACTTCGCTGATAAAGGCGGCGAAATGATGGAATACCTCGGCAACCGCGTTTATCCTGGTGCTGTCATGGGTGCAATGCTTGTATACATGGGTGACAATCAAGCCGGTGGCGAAGACGCTGCTATCGAGTTCCTATCTTCACACGAAGATATCTGGTCTCAGTGGGTTCCAGCTGACGTTGCTGCGAAAGTTAAGGGCGCACTCTAAGCCTTTGAATACCTAAAGAACGAGGCCTACTGGCACTAACCCGTCAGTGGGCCTCTTTTTTTCTCAAACAAAACCGGAATTAATCATGGATTTTCTGACTGAATTCCCTTCGCTTGGCAGAGTCACGCTTCTTACATTTAAGAAGACGATCGACGGAGCCTTCCGCGAATTCAACCGAAGCTACGGTGAATACATCGAAGCTTTCTTTGATCCCCTGCTGTGGTGCCTCAAATGGATTGATTTCATTTTTGTCCACATGCCTTGGCCTTTGTTCTTCATTCTTGCTGCTGGCCTCGCTTGGCTTGGCTCGCGAAGCATTGCTATTGTGATCGGAACAGTTTTTTCCTTTGCGCTGATGGGCATGTTCGGCATGTGGGAAGAAACCATGGAAACGGTCGCTATCGTTTCTGTTTCAACAGCGCTTTGTATTGGCCTTGGCATACCGCTTGGTATCTGGATGGCGCGTTCTGATCGGGTTCAAGGCCTTGTAACACCGGTCCTAGACATTATGCAGACCGTCCCTTCTTTCGTTTACCTTATCCCGATCATCATGTTGCTCGGCATTGGTAAAGTGCCTGCTTTGATCGCCGTGTTCATTTACGCTGTTCCGCCAGTTGTTCGATTGACCAACCTTGGTATCCGTCTCGTCGATGAAGAAGTGCTTGAAGCTGCAGACTCTTTCGGTGCTTCATACAGGCAACGCTTGTGGGGTGTACAAGTGCCTCTGGCTTTGCCGAACATCTTTGCCGGTATCAACCAAACGATTATGATGGCTTTGGCCATGGTTGTTATCGCAGCTATGATTGGTGCACCAGGGCTTGGTCGTATCGTGCTTAAAGCAGTTCAAAATCAGTATCTTGCTTCCGGTATGATGGCCGGTCTGGCGATTGTCGCACTTGCAATTATCTTTGACCGCGTGTCGCAAGCTTATGGCAAGCGTCTACAAAAGCACAGAGAAGGAGGCCATGGTGTCTGATACTAAAATATCGATCAAAAACCTCTACAAGATCTTTGGTTCTAATCCTTCGGCTCAAGTAGACAGAGTTATGTCTGGGATGGGAAAAGCGGAACTGTTGGAAAAACATGGTCATGTTCTTGGCTTGAATAACGTCAACCTCGATATTCCTGCTAAGAGTCTACAAGTGATCATGGGCCTTTCTGGCTCCGGAAAATCAACGTTGATCCGTCATATTAACCGTCTCATTGAGCCAACCACCGGAGAGATGATTATTGACGGAGAAGACGTTCTTTCTATGAGCAAGGAACGTTTGCTGGATTTTCGACGTCACAGCGCTTCAATGGTATTCCAGAAGTTTGCATTGATGCCTCATCGTACAGTGGCAGAGAACGCAGCCTATGGTTTGACCATTCAGGGCATTGATGAAGACGAAGCTGAAAAACGCAGCCAACGTTGGTTAGACAGAGTTGGCTTGTCAGGCTTTGAAAAGCATTATCCAGCCCAGCTTTCAGGCGGTATGCAGCAACGTGTTGGACTGGCTCGCGCCCTGACAACCGATGCTGAAATCCTTTTGATGGATGAGGCTTTTTCAGCACTTGATCCACTGATCCGCAATGACATGCAAGATGTTCTTCTTGATCTTCAGGAAGAGCTTCACAAGACCATCGTCTTCATCACTCACGACTTGGACGAAGCCTTGAAGATCGGCGATAACATCGCCATCTTGCGTGATGGTGTCATGGTTCAGGAAGGCTCCGCACAGGAAATCATTTTGAACCCAGCAGATGACTATGTGACTGACTTTATCCAAGACATTAACCGCACGCGGGTTCTGGAAATTGGTTCTGTCATGTCTGACAAGAAGAGCACTAAGGGGCCGAAACTTGACCACAAAACGGTCATCGAGGAAGCCCTGCCCGTTCTTTCCGCTGAACACGCGGAGCATGCTATAGTAACCAAAGACGACAAGGCCATTGGAACAGTAAGTTTGGATGCCATGATCCAAGCGATAGCTAGACCAAAGAACCTAAAAAGCGATAAGCAATACAAGTAAGCTTTAAGCGAAACGACTGATAAAGGAGCCGGTCATTTGATCGGCTCTTTTTTATCCAGGGTTCGAGGCTTGTTTCGGCAAAGCAATGCCAAAGCGTTCCCTTAGTTGAACATCCAGCACATCGGAAATGTGGTTGGGGTAGCTCGTTGCCAGTATCTCTTTAGTTGTGATCAACGCTTTCTGGCGAATGTTCATCGATCCATCAGCTTCCCAGTCTTCAATTGAGCGACGGTCTGCCGTTTCCGGATAGAGAAAATCTGATTTCATTCTTTTGTATGTATCTGGATGACCTAAGAAGTGCCCTTCGCCGCGAACAACATCAGCAATGACGTCCACTGATAGAGTTTGGGTATCGACTTGCGGTTTTGCGAGAGTTCTAAGAATGCCCCCAAGCATATCATTGTCGATGACAAAGGCCTCTAAGGCGACACCCATTAGGTTGGCCTGCATCCCACAAGACTGGGTAATCATGTTACAGCCCGCTTGCGCCACGTTTGCGACAGCGAGACACTTCTCATAGCCGCTCTGTGCATCCGCAATCTTGCTGTCTGTTGCTCCAGCGATTGTTGAGTTGGGAAGGCCATAATATTGTGCCATCTGACTGGATGCCGCCATGTAAAGCGCCTGTTCCCCACTGCCTCCAGAAACACCGCCCGTGCGCATGTCGACAATCATCGGGCGCCCGCCAAAAATGATTGTTGCGTCGGGATCGATAAGCCAAGCAAAGATCATCCCAGCCAAGGCTTCGG
>CAJQQJ010000412.1 GCA_905480445.1 uncultured Alphaproteobacteria bacterium
CCTTTGCCTCGGACATTTGCGTCCCCCGACTCAGGTGGGTAATTGTATTCTTGGTGCAGAGATATCGATAGGACATCAGAACGTTCAAAATAGACGGCTTCTGTGCCATTGCCATGGTGTACATCCCAATCGATCACGACAAACCGTTCAGCAAGCCCGGCGGCCTTGGCTGCCTCGATTGCGATAGGAATGTTTGCCATCAAGCAAAACCCCATCGGAGAGTCGGGTGTGCAATGATGACCGGGTGGGCGACTCAAGGAGTAAGCGTTGCGGTGCTCACCTGACAAAACCGAGGCCAAAGCCGCTTTCGCTAAACCAGCTGATTTCTTGGCAATCTCATAACCGCCAGGCCCAAAAGGCGTGCGTTGTCCTAACTCTCCACCACCCAGATCGCTCAAGCGTTTGAATTCTGAGAGATAGCTTTGTGGGTGAACACGCAGGAGGTCTTCCTCCGTTGCAGGATCGCCGTCTCTTAAATCTAACTCACTTGATAAACCCGTGAGATCGATGAGATTCTTTAACCGACGTTTTGTCTCAGGATTCTCAGGCAAGCCACCCATAGCTGTCGGTTGAACTAATCCGCCGACTGGTACGAGCGACGCGTAGTTACCTCCAGAATGCCAGAAGGTGCTTTCATGCCAATAAAATCCCGTTCTACTCACCGTTTTGTTCCTTTCCAATTAGTTGAGGAAAACCTAGTCTTTCATAGTGGTAAAGTTAAGAGCTAGACGAAGCTTTTTTTGTGCTTAAACTGTTCGAGAATAGTCGAATGATCCCGATCCAAGGTCAATTGCCACTATTTGCAGAGAATGTTGCTAACGACTGTCGATAATCTGGACTGGTAAACGTCACTTCATTGAGCTCCGATCTTGGGCTTAAAACGAACAGGAGATATAAAATGCAATACATGCTGTTGATACAATCCGCTGAAGAACTTTACCCTGAGCGCGGATCTGAAGAGTTTAGTGAAATGATGGCTGGTTATGGCTCGTTCACGCAAGAAGTCATGGAAGCTGGTGTGTTTGTTGCTGGGGACCCGTTGCAGGGCCGTGAAACAGCGACGACTGTGCGCATTCGAAATGGCCAAAAGACGGTAACTGATGGACCGTTTGCTGAAACGAAAGAGTTGCTCGGGGGCTATTATCTCCTGGAGTGTCAAAGCTTGGACGAGGCACTGGGCTATGCAGAGAAAATTCCAGGTGCCAAATATGGTTCTGTTGAAGTCCGTCCTGTCATGGTCATGGGATAACCGAAACTGTGACCTCTCCGGCAAAAGCCGTTGAACAGGTTGTTAGAGAAGAGTGGGGAAGGGTTCTAGCTTCCCTGCTTCTCCATCTGCGGGATATGGAACTCGCTGAAGATGCACTGCAGGAAGCGGTCTTGTCGGCGTTGGATACTTGGCCCAAGAGGGGAATACCGAATACTCCGAGAGCTTGGTTGTTAACAGCTGCCAGGCGCAAAGCAATAGATCGGATCAGACGTAATCAAACCACGGCCAAATTTGAGGGCGAGCTCCAACGGTTGATTGAAGCGGATCAGCGAGAAAAAGAAGAGACAGAGAGATCTTCTCGCGAAGAGCCGCTTCAGGATGAGCGCTTGCGGCTTATCTTCTGTTGCTGCCACCCAGCCTTGTCTGAGGACGCTCGCGTTTCGCTAACTTTGAAAACAATTGCCGGCATGAAAACCAGCGAGATTGCGCGCGCTTTTTTGACGAGCGAGGAAACAATGGCTCAGCGTATCGTGAGAGCCAAACGGAAAATTCGGGATGCGGGTATTCCCTACGAAGTGCCGACACCAGATCTCTGGCCAGAACGGTTGGAATCCGTGCTGTCAGTCATCTATTTTGTCTTCAATGAAGGGTATTCAGCGACTTCTGGCGACCAACTACTCCGGTCTGATCTGTCACTCGAGGCTATCCGTTTGTGCGAAGTCTTACAGGTCTTGTTGCCCAAAGATACTGAAGTTGCTGGTTTGCATGCTTTGCTTCTTCTCCATGAATCAAGACGGCCTGCGAGAGTAGACGCGAACGGTGGCCTGCTCACCTTGGAAGACCAAGACCGTCGGATTTGGGACCAAGGACTTATAAAGCAAGGAACACGGCTATTGCTTTCTGCGTTGACGAGAGGTTCTATTGGGTCCTTCCAAATCCAGGCCGCTATTTCTGCGGTTCATGCAGGGTCATCGAGTTTTGAAGAAACTGACTGGATGGAGATCAATTTGCTCTACCAAAAGCTTTACGAGTTCTTACCGACGCCAGTCGTGATGTTGAATTCCGCCGTGGCACTCTCTTATGCGCGAAGCCCAGCGGCTGGTTTGGTCGCGATCAGAGAGCTGGAAGAAACGGGGGTTTTGGATGACTATCAACCCTTTCACGCAGCTAGAGCAGCGATGCTTAGGCGGGCTGGCAATGAAGGTTCAGCACAAGAAGCCTACAAGCGTGCAATTGCGTTAACGCGAAATGAGCCAGAACGCCGTTATCTTGAGAAACAAATCACGGCTCTTGAATCATCTGCTCTGGCAAAATAGGCTACCGATGATCGGCCTCCGCTTGGTTAGCGTGGTTGTGCCATTATAGGCACTGTGAGTTTGAAAAGACGGAGCGACAGGCCAAGCCAATTATTCTGCCCTAGTCACCTCTTATTGTTGCTGCTAGCACTGAGGAAAGAACTGGAAATTCCTCCCCATGCTGTCCCGACAAAACAATCAGGTGAATATTTTTGAGTCTTTGGCTCTGCTGAAGATCGCTTGGCCGCTCGCCATTGCTTACTTGGGCGAGATGGCGATGTTTGTTGTAGACGTCATTATCATTAGCCGGTTGGGACCAATTGAACTTGCGGGTGTTGGCTTGTCGAGCACGCTGGCTTTTGAAGGCTCTGTTCTCGCCGTTGCCACTCTGTCGATCGTTGGGGTACTTGTCTCCCAGGCTAATGGGCGCGGAGATAATGTCGCCATTGCACATCGCTTGCGCCAAGGGTTGCTTGTCGCTCTCTTTATGTCGGTACCTGTCATCTTATTCCTGACAAACCTTGAGCCCGTATTGGTCCTGTTTGGGCAAGATCCTGAAGTGATCGAAATATCCAACCGCTACCTTTTCTACGCTTCTTGGAGTTTCATTCCAGGGTTATGTTTTCTGGTGATGAAGGATTTTCTGGCGGCTCTGTCGAGAACACTTCCTGTCATGGTGATAACCGTAGCCGCTATTGGACTTAAGGCAGCGCTTTCTTACGCTCTGGTGTTTGGGGTTGGACCCTTTCCAGATCTAGATGTTGCAGGCGCCGGTCTGGCCACGACAATTGTTAGCTCGTGCATGTTTGTTGTTATTTGCATTTACTGCTTCTTTCAAAAAGAATTGAGGGCGCTGGCTCTGTTCACGGGCAGCTGGCTCTTTGATTGGGAACTATGGAAGCGGATTCTTCGCCTCGGCTTACCTATTGGTTTCATAGCTGTTTTCGAGGCCGGACTTTTTGCCTTCGTAGCGCTGTCGATGGGCGCAATCGATCCTAACGCGCTTGCTGCGAACCAAATCGTATTTAATTTCGTGGGTATGTCGTTCATGATTGCCATGGCATTGGGTGATTCTGCAGCGATCAGAGTTGCTTTTCATCTCGCACGCGAAGACCCATTGTCTGCTCGGCGCGCTGGTGTTTTGAGCCTTGTTATGGCAGCCATAAATATGGGGTTGGCAGCTGTCGTCTATATGACTTTGGGGGCAGAGATACCAGCTTTGCTGTTGGATGCTAATTCCCCTGAGAGCCAACCGGTAATTGCTTTTGCTGCAGCCTTCTTTTTTATCGCCGCTTTCTTCCAACTTGGTGATGGATTGCAGGCGGTGGCGTCACGTGCCCTTCGTGGTATGGAAGATACCTTTGTTCCGCTTTGCCTCGCTGCTTTCGGCTACTGGATCGTTGGGGCTTTGACTGGTTATGTGTTGGCCTTCCATTTGGGTTACGGCGCAGAGGGTATTTGGGTTGGTTTAGCTTTCGGCCTAACAGTGACTGCGGTTTTAATGGTCAGCAGGTTCTTGATTTTATCGAAGAGACTGGTCTCTTGAGCCAGCAACTCGACCGCCCAGTTTTAGGCATCATGCTAATGATTGGGTTTTGTGTTCTGGCTCCTCTAGGCGATGGTGTCGCAAAGATCCTGGGTGAAACTCTATCTGTCGGACAGATCTTGCTTGTTCGTTTCATCGCTCAAGCCGTGCTTTTGATACCCTTCGTTCTTTGGTTGGGTGGTACTTTGATTGCGCCAAGAGCTTTGTTCTGGTGGATCGTTCTACGGACAGTTTTGCACATCCTCGGCATTGGCATCATGTTCACGGCTTTGCGCTATCTACCGCTGGCCGATGCTATAGCCATTGCCTTTGTTATGCCTTTTATCATGTTGATTTTAGGGTGGTTTTTCTTAAACGAGGAAATTGGAACGCGCAGACTGGCTGCCTGCTTGGTCGGATTTGTTGGAACTCTTTTGGTGATACAACCGTCTTTTGCAGACGTTGGCGCACCGGCCTTTTTGCCTCTGGCTGTTGCCTTTATCTTTGCCTTTTTCATGTTGGTTACAAGGAAGATTGCCAAAGAAATTGACCCGATGTCTTTGCAAGCAAGCAGTGGAATTATTGGCAGTCTGATACTCGTCGTTGTCGTTGGTCTAGCAACGACGCAGGAAGTTCAGTTTTTTGCCTTGTTAGCGCCCTCAACTAACGA
>CAJQQJ010000413.1 GCA_905480445.1 uncultured Alphaproteobacteria bacterium
ATATTCACAGTTCATCAATGGCCTTACTAAAGCAGGGATCGAAGTCGATCGTAAAGTGCTTTCAGACCTCGCCATTCGTGAGCCAGGTGCATTTAAGGAACTGGTCAACCAGGCTCGTTCCGCCGTCGAAAAAGCTGCCTAGTTAACAGGCAAACTTTTTAGAGATTTTAGGGGCAGGTCTGTTTACCGGACGCTGCCCCTTTTTCTGTTTTAGCCATATTCTCAAAACGTGAACAACCATTCGCGAATGTTGAATAGGTATGAAACAGGCAAGCAACAAAGACAGCCTCGAAAACCCAGAATAGCTGGTGTTTTGGGATCAAGAAAGAAAAGGCAAAACATCTCATGATTGATGTTAATGCATTGAGCGACAAATGGGTCGCTGAAGTAGAGGCGGCTAGCGATCTAGCTGCATTGGATACAATCCGTGTGACTGCTCTCGGCAAGAAGGGCGAGATCACCGGTATGATGAAGCAAATGGGCTCGCTCAGCCCTGAAGAGCGCAAAGAAACTGGCCAAGCGCTGAACAAGCTCAAGAACGCTATCAGCGAAGCCATTGATGCACGCAAAGCCGATCTAGAAGATGCTGAGCTTGACGCGCGTTTGGCGCAAGAGAGCGTCGACATTTCACAAACCGTTCGTCCTCGCCGTAAAGGCACGATCCACCCAATCAGTCAGACTGTTGATGAAATGATCGCAATCCTTGGCGAAATGGGTTTCACACTAGCTGAAGGTCCAGAAGTCGAAGACGACTATCACAACTTCACAGCGCTCAACATGCCAGCCGACCACCCTGCTCGCCAGATGCAAGATACCTTCTACATGAACGGTCACTCCGGCGACGAAGGCAGTCTGGTGTTACGGACACACACTTCGCCTGTGCAGATCCGCACAATGCTCAGTGAGAAGCCGCCAATCCGCATCATCTGCCCAGGTCGTACTTTCCGCTGTGATTCAGACGCGACACACACACCAATGTTCAACCAGGTTGAAGGCTTGGTCATTGGCAAAGACATTCACATGGGCCATTTGAAAGGCTGCCTGCTCGACTTCTTGCGTGCTTTCTTCAATGAACCCAATATCAAGATCCAACTTCGCCCATCCTACTTCCCTTTCACTGAACCTTCTGCTGAGGTCGACATCGGCTGCTCGCGTCAAGGCGGCGAACTCAAAATCGGCGAAGGCAACGATTGGTTGGAAATTCTTGGCTGTGGCATGGTTAATCCACGGGTCTTAGAGGCTTGTAACATCGATCCCAACGAGTACCAGGGCTTTGCTTTTGGCATGGGTATTGAGCGTTTGGCCATGCTGAAGTACGGCATTCCTGATCTTAGAACTTTCTTTGACGGCGACGTTCGTTGGCTCGATCACTATGGTTTCGATGCTCTCGATCAACCGTCCATGGTGGGAGGGCTAAGCCGATGAAGTTCACTCTTTCCTGGTTGAAAAAGCACCTTGAAACTGATGCCTCCCTTCAGGAGATCACCGACAAGCTGACTGCTATTGGTCTTGAGCTGGAGGAGGTCAATAACCCTGCGGAGAAGTATGCACCCTTTCGCACGGCAACTGTTGTGGACTGCTGGCAGCACCCGAATGCCGACCGTCTTCGCGTTTGCATCGTAGATTCTGGCACCGGCGAAAACACTCAAGTCGTTTGCGGCGCCCCTAATGCTCGCAAAGGCATGAAGGCCGTGTTTGCACCCGATGGTGCCTATATCCCTGGTTTGGATGTCACCTTGAAGGCCGGAACACTTCGCGGTGAAGCCTCTAACGGAATGCTGGTTTCTGAGCGTGAGCTAGAGCTATCTGACGAGCACGACGGTATCATCGATCTGCCTGAAGAAACCGAGATCGGTGTTCCGTATGCAGATTTCGCTGGCCTCAACGATCCCGTCATTGAGATTGGCGTCACGCCTAATCGTGGCGATTGTCTTGGAGTTCGTGGTATTGCCCGTGACCTGGCCGCGACCGGTATCGGTACTTTGATTGAACACCCCGATGTCAAAATCGAAGGAAGCTTCAAATCAACACCTGTTGTCAAAATCGAAACAGAAGGCAAATACTGTCCGCTGTTCGCGAGCCGCTTGATCAAAGGCGTTAAGAATGGGCCGTCTCCTGCTTGGCTTCAGCAGAAATTGACTGCCATTGGTTTGCGTCCGATTTCTATTCTCGTTGACATCACCAACTTGATGACCATGGATCATAACCGTCCGATGCACGTTTTCGACGCCGCTAAGGTCAAAGGCGATTTAGTAGTTCGAATGGGCCGTGAAGGTGATTCCTTCATGGCGCTGAACGACAAAGAATACGAACTCAATGAAGAGATGACAGTCATCGGGGATGACAACGGCGTTGTCTCTCTCGCTGGTATCATGGGTGGCCTCAGCACTGGCGTTCAAGACGACACAGCCGATGTCCTTGTTGAATCTGCTCTTTGGGACCCGAGCAACATCGCCACCACTGGTCGTCGCTTGAACATATTCTCTGACGCGCGTTTCCGTTTTGAGCGCGGCGTTGATCCCGAATACACAGTCGAAGGTTTGGAATTTGCGACCAAGCTCATTTTAGGTCTATGCGGCGGTAAAGCTGGAGAAATTAATCTAGCGGGTGAAATGCCCAACACGCGCCGTGAGATGGAATTCGACCCTGCCATGGTGAAAAGCTGGGGTGGGATGGATGTTTCCACAGACCGTTGCATTGAGATCCTGAACAGCCTGGGCTTTCTATCGATGACACAAGGTGACAAGCTACTGGTGTCGATCCCGACTTGGCGTACAGACATCGACCGCCATTGGGATTTGATCGAAGAAATCACTCGCATCGAAGGCTTTGACAAAATCCCTGCGATCTCGCTGCGCAATGAAGAAGCATTGCCACAGGATGCTTATACGCCAGACCAAAAGAAACTCCGCTCTGCTCGTCGCGCACTGGCCGCTCACGGCATGAACGAGGCCGTTACTTGGTCGTTCACATCATCAGTCACAGCACCTCTGTTTGGTGAGATTAAGGACGAAGTTAGATTGGCGAACCCGATTTCCTCCGACCTTGATGTGATGCGGCCTAGCCTTCTACCCAACCTCATTTTGGCGGCCCAGCGTAACGTGGATCGCGGTTTTGGTGACACAGCTCTTTACGAAATAGGCACTTACTTCTTAGGTGTTAAGCCTGAAGAGCAGCCAACAGCAATTGCTGGACTTCGCACTGGCTCTCAAGGGCCACGTCACTGGGATCAAGGGCAACGCAGCGTAGACGTGTTTGACGCTAAAGAAGATGCCGTAGTGGCGTTGCAAGCATTGGGGGCTCCTGTTTCCAATTTGCAGACCTCCACCGATGCTCCTTCATACTATCACCCTGGACGCTCAGGTTCTTTGCGGTTGGGCAAAAATGTTTTGGCCAACTTCGGTGAATTGCATCCTCGTACCTTAAAGGCAATGGATGCCAAAGGCCCCATCGTGGCGTTTGAAGTCTTTCCGGCAAATGTGCCGAAATCAAAGAAAGCTGGCTCAACAGCCAGACCTTTGTTGAGACCTTCACCGTTGCAACCGTTAGAACGTGACTTTGCTTTCATTGTCGATCAAGGCGTTGCAGCAGACGCTGCCTTGCGGGCGGCAAAAGGGGCTGACAAGAAATTGATCACGGCCTCTTCGCTGTTTGATGTTTATCAAGGTAAAGGCATTGAAGAGGGCAAGAAGTCCCTGGCTTTGTCAGTCACCATCCAGCCGCAAGATCAGGCCATGACGGACGAGCAGATTGACGAAGTTTGTCAAAAAGTCATAGCCCAAGTCATCAAAGCCACTGGCGGTGACCTTCGATCCTAAATGCTACTGGCCAAGAGAGAGTCGATCAAAGTCTTGACAGCGACTCTCTCTTGGCCGATTAGCTCCATCATCTTTTCTTAAGAGAAATCAGACAGCTATGGCCGGCAAACAGGCAATTCCTCAAAGCCACATTCTCAACTTCGCTATTATCGCGCATATTGACCACGGTAATTCGACCCAGGCTGATCGCATGATCCATCTCTGCGGTGCTTTGACAGACCGTGAGATGAAGGAACAGGTTCTCGATTCCATGGATATCGAGCGTGAGCGCGGTATTACAATTAAGGCCAATACCGTTCGCCTGGATTACAAATCCGTCGATGGCCAGGACTACGCGCTCAACCTAATCGACACACCTGGACACGTCGACTTTGCCTATGAAGTCAGCCGTTCCTTATCCGCCTGTGAAGGCTCTCTGTTATTGGTTGATGCCAGCCAAGGTGTTGAAGCGCAAACGCTCGCCAATGTCTATCTGGCTTTGGAAAACGATCACGAAATCATCACAGTTCTAAACAAGATTGATTTGCCGGCGGCAGAGCCAGAACGGATCCGTCAACAGATCGAAGACGTTGTTGGCTTAGATGCCAGCGATGCGCTCTCTGTATCCGGTAAAACAGGCGACGGTGTTCGTGAAGTTCTAGAGCGCATCGTTGAAAATGTACCAGCCCCAGTTGGCGACGATTCAGCTCCTCTGAAGGCGCTGTTGGTTGATAGCTGGTATGATACCTACCTTGGTGTGATCATTCTTGTTCGCGTTGTCGAAGGCTCTCTCAAAAAGGGCACCAAGATACGCATGATGAATACGGGCGCCACGAAGGACGTCGAGCGCGTTGGTGTCTTCACACCCGCCAGAGTTGACAAGGGTTCACTCAGCGCTGGCGAGATTGGCTTTATTACGGCTGGTATCAAAACAGTCGCCGATTGCCAAATCGGTGATACCATTACCGAAGAACGCCGCCTAGCAGACGCACCTCTAGCTGGCTTTAAGCCGTCTATTCCTGTTGTTTTCTGTGGTCTGTTCCCATCAGAAGCAGCGGAGTTTGAAACACTACGCGACTCACTAGCGAAACTGGCACTGAACGATTCCTCGTTCCAGTTTGAAGCTGAAACTTCGGCCGCGCTTGGTTTCGGTTTCCGTTGCGGTTTCCTCGGACTGCTTCATCTTGAGATCGTTCAAGAGCGCCTTGAGCGTGAATTCGACCTTGACCTCGTCACAACAGCGCCTTCCGTGGTTTACAAAGTCTATCACATCAACGGCGATATGTATGAGATTCACAACCCAGTAGATTTGCCAGAAGTTACTCAAATCAAGAAAATCGAAGAACCTTGGATCAAAGCAACCATCCTCGTTCCCGACGAGTTTTTGGGGCCAATCTTGAAGCTTTGTGAAGATCGCCGCGGCGTTCAACAAGAACTGACTTACGCTGGCAACCGCGCCATGATCATCTATAGACTGCCGCTTAACGAAGTGGTGTTCGATTTCTATGACCGGCTTAAATCAGTCTCAAAAGGCTACGCTTCCTTTGACTATGCTTTGGACTCTTATGAGGAAGAAGATCTGGTCAAGATGCAGATCTTGGTTAACCAAGAGCCTGTGGACGCACTTTCAATCATGGTCCACCGGTCCAAGGCAGAATCACGTGGCCGCGCTCTTTGTGAGCGTTTGAAAGAACTGATCCACCGCCAGCTCTTTAAGATTGCTATCCAGGCCGCCATTGGTGGCAAGGTTATCGCGCGTGAAACTGTATCTGCTATGCGCAAGGATGTGACAGCCAAGTGTTACGGCGGCGACGTCTCAAGAAAGCGTAAACTGCTTGATAAGCAGAAAGAGGGTAAGAAACGCATGCGCCAGTTCGGCAAAGTCGATATTCCCCAATCCGCTTTCTTAGCCGCCCTCAGAATGAGTGACGACTAGGCTGCCAGCCTTTAACGCCTGCCAATGAGATAGAAGACCAATCCTAGCCCGCCTGCGGTCACCCAGAGTGGCCAGATGACCAGCTGGCCTATGCCATAGTCCCAAAGCCACCAATGCAGGTAACGCTCTGTAATAGCTTGTGTGAGGTTCAACGTGCCAGGGCTCCAGCTGTACCAAAACTGCCCTAGCAAGTAAGACTGCCAGTAGCCATCTCTAAAGTAGCCATAAGCCTCCATAATGACCAGCACTAAGGCTGTTGTTAACAGCACCAGACCTAGGACTTTGAGAACCCGCTTTGTCATTCATTCAGCTTTCTTTGTTGCCTGTACTCTTATCTAGGCAGCTGTGTCGTCACAACGAAATCAAAGCAGCGTGAACAGTTTGTCATCGATAAATCGAAAGACAAAACAAGGTGCGAAAATAAATCATCAAACAAGCCTTTGACCCCATTGCATAAAACCTCGGTCTCCGCTAGTTTGCGCCACGCTTTTACGGAGCAGATTGTTCCGCGCTGGTGAGGTGGCCGAGTGGCTTAAGGCGCACGCCTGGAAAGCGTGTATGGGTTAATAGCTCATCGAGGGTTCGAATCCCTCCCTCACCGCCATTTCTGCAAATGTCCAGCCTTGGGTCATATCTTTCAAGTCAGCTAAAAATTGTCCCGTCGGACAATGGAAAAACTCGAGTTTATTCCATGTTAGTCCGGCATCTTCCTTTGAGTATCGGTCAATATTGAACGACGATTTCAATTTAGAGGCTGGCTTCATTAAGATCTGTCAAAGAACCGGCGTCCAATATTCGAATGGTCTGACGCTCTGTTTTAATCACACCTTTGCTGACCATGTCGCTTAAAGACCGACTAACTGCCTCGCGGCGCGCACCAATTCTCTGTGCTATATCTGCATGGGTTAAGGCGGGTTTGAGTACTCCGCCATCAAAGAGCTGATTGCGTTCCAACGCCTCCCGCACGATCAAAGATTTAACACGCTCACTGACAGGTTTCGTGGCGAGTTCAAAGTTGCGGTTGCTTAGGTTTCGCACAGACTTAGCAAAATCTTTGATCAAGGCCAGTGCAAAATGCGGTTTGGTCTCAATCATCTGTAAGAAGGCTTCAGAGGAAACTTGCACCAGCTCTACATCCGTCAAGGCGCAAACACTGGCCGATCGAGGGCCGCCATCAATAGCGGCGAGCTCACCAAAGTAACTACCATGTTGAATTTCATCAAAGGCCAGTTCTGTTCCATCAACTGACGTCAAAAATGCTAAGGCGCGTCCTGATAGCAAAAAAAATACATCATTCTCCTCACTCATGTGATGAATGATGACTTGTCCTTTACTGTACTTCCGTTTTTGCAATTTTTCTGGGTCAAAACTTGACCCTTCTTCACACAAATATTGAAGTAGCGGAATACCGCTAGCAGGACACTGATTCGGGTTTCCCGTCATCGCCTCTCAGAAGTTCCTCTAATGATTTTGTTCTTGCTCCACAAAAAAAGCTATCACGCGCCAAGGACACATCAACCTCCTATAGTTGGTAGGTTTGATATTCTTGGTTTTGATCAATCGCTCATCTTACGAGTCGTTCTATCACATCTGTTGGAGCGCTGTGCAAAAGAAAATTTGGTGAGAAATTACCGTCTTTTGGTTGCCCTGCCGGTCGTACGAGGTTTAGAGAAATCTGCATCTCCTTCCAGTTGTCGACTCGGGTTGGCAGTTCCCGTTGTAAAGGCTTGGTTCCATTGCCCAAGCTTAACATCTCTATCTGGCCAGGTTTCCAGTTTCTCTTCATCGCGATACATGGCAAACGGCCTTAGTGTGCTTTCGTAGAAGTCAATTTGCTCGTGGCGGCGATACTGCTCGGCGTCGTACCCATTCCAGTGCAGACATTGATCCAATGGACGGCGGTAGCGGGAATTTTGTGTTTTGACGGGATAGCCAATGGGAATGGTGCCATAAGCCTTCATCCAAGAGGGATAGCCTAGCAAGTCGGCCAGGTCTTGATTGGTCTCATCCTCACCGCCGCCTGACAACCAAGCCGACGTCAGGCCTTCTGCCGCGACCCCCAGCTGTATATTTTGAATCGCGGCCCCCAAGGAACAAAGAAAGATCGCCTCGTTGTTGTTCAGATATTCAGCTTTATACTCTGGTGTTGTCGGTTGAGGGAAACAGACCTTCCAGCGCGGATCGCCCAGCACAATGATAATGGCGACGGTGTTGGCTAAATAGTCCTTCTTAACTGCCGGGAAGCCCTTTGCGTGATCGACCAGCCGTTGGGCTTGCGCCTTGTAAACATCCGTGACCTTTTCCTTTATGCTTGGATCATCGATTACAAGAAACTCGAAACACTGCACGTTCGCCCCTGATGGCGCCCAACGACCGCAGTCGACAATGCGCTCTAAAACGGCTCTGTCAACGGCGTGACCGGCTTCATATTTTCGAGTTGAGCGACGTTTGCGAATAATCTCTTGGAACAGTGGATCGTCTGACATGGGCTAGTCTTCCTTTGGTTTTCTCTCCCAAAGTAAAGCGCGCCAAGGTCTGCCAGTCCAGAGCTTTAAAGCTTTCCGGCTTTTTCGAACATACGCCAAGCCGATTTAACCAATCCGGTTCGGAATGAATGGCCACCAGAAAACAAGCAAAACCTTAATATATCACTGTTTGAATTTACCTGATTTTCACAGCGTAGATTGTCGACCGTCGATTGGCCAGCGCTGGTGAAGCTACCATATTGCGAATACATATCCAGCACCTGCTTCACGTCTCCTTGTTGAGCGTCTCTGACCTTACGCCCCTTCAAGGGCACGGTCTTGTCTCTGTCACCGTGGATATGGATAAGGCTAGCCGGTGGCGTGGTACAGCTTTTGGGAATAGGCCGCCAAAAAGTTCCCGCCATCGGAGCAAAAGCCGCGAAAGCCTCACTTCGGTGACAAGCCAAGGTCCAAATCATCATACCACCAGCTGAAAAGCCAGTTGCCATTAGCCGATCCTTATCGATAGCAAAGCGCCGTGTGGCATCTTCAATAACCGCATCGAAGTAGGTCAAGTCATCAACACCGACTCTTTGCACAGCAGATGGTGAGCCAGGCAAAGCCCAGGCCCGTCCCGTTGCCTTTGTCGCGATGATTGCTATGCCGAGATCAGACGCCATACGAGCGAAGTCGCGGCTACCAACAATCCCTTCGGCATTGCCACCCAGACCATGGGCAAAGACGATAGCGCCAACTAAAGTTTTACCATCGTGATTGGCGGGCATGCTAACACGGTAATGGCGGTCACCTAACCAGCAATGGCTTGAGATACCACAGGCTTGCGCCATCGGAATGCCCAGCAACAAGGCGGAGACCAGCACCAGTAAAACTCTCTTCATCACGTCTCTCTCCTGTTTCAGGCCAGTGGTTGACTTGGATGAGAAAGAAAAGCAGAGAAGAAGACTCAAGTCTAGCGGAAGAGGAACAACATGCGCGAATGTGATTTTCTTGTGATTGGCGCTGGGATTGCCGGAACCTCCTGCGCCCATTGGCTTGCAGGTGATGCTAAGGTTATCGTTTTAGACATGGAAAGCCGTCCTGGTTATCATACCACCGGGCGCTCCGTCGCTATGTACACCGAGGCCTATGGTCCCCGCACTGTTCGTGCCTTGGCCAAGTCGGGTTATGATTTTCTCACCAAACCACCCGAAGGTTTTTCTGACGTGCCGTTGAGCGAACAAAGCGCATTCCTCTTCGTTGCACGGGAAGATCAATTGAGCTCGCTAGACACGGCACTGGCAGCCGTTCAGGAGCTATCACCCCAGATCGCTATGATTGATCCTGATGAGGCCGTTGAGCGCGTGCCAGTGTTACGAAGAGACTATTTGGCTGGCGCTTTTTTAGATCCATACGCCATGAAGTTAGACGTGGACGCCATTCACCAAGGTTACATCAAAGGTCTTAACAACAATGGTGGAGAAATAGTTTGTGACGCTGCTGTTACAGGCATGGAACGCCGTGCAGGAAAATGGCACCTGCAGACCAGACAAGGCACGTTCGTGGCGCCTGTCGTAATTAGCGCTGCCGGAGCCTGGGTCGACGAAGTCGCGGACCTTGCCAACACAAAACGCATAGGCATTATACCCAAACGACGAACAGTGATCTCCTTTACACCGCCAGATGTAACATTGGATAGCGACTGGCCTTTTGTGATCGACTGCGAAGAGGGTTTCTTTTTCAAAGTCGAAGCCGGAGCGATCTTAGGCTCACCATCGAACCAAGATCCAACCTACCCACAAGACGTGCAACCAGAAGAACTCGATATCGCCATTGCCATCGACCGTCTGCAAACGGCAACCACAATGAAAGTTCCCCGTCTCAATCGTTCCTGGGCAGGCCTCAGGTCCTTTGTCGCCGATGGCAATCCAGTCGTGGGTTATGCCGAAGACGTTGACGGCTTCTTCTGGTGCGCTGGCCAAGGCGGCTACGGCATAGAAACATCAATCGGAATGGGCCGGTCCTGCGCTGCACTTATACATGGACAAGACCTACCGGAGGATATTAGAGCGTTGGGTGTTAGGGCAAAAGAACTCAGTCCTTCCCGCATTGGATCGCCCTAACTCAACAAAAAATTCTTCATCTCGTTTGCCACTTGTTCGGGCTTTAGATGAATGATCCAGTGATCAGCGTTTGGCACTTCTACGACGTGAAGGTCGGCGGCGAATTGATCCAGACCTGCTCGGCAGACCGGTAGCAATGCCGGATCATCCATGCCCCAAATCACCAAGTGAGGCATGGTCACTTTGAACTTTTCTGGATCAACATCTAACAACCAAGCCATGGGGTTCGGATCCTCCTTTGTTGGTACCGCAAGCGGCGAGGCTCTGTACCAATTCAACATGGCGTTCATGGCACCGGGTTGGGACCAAGTGGTTAGATAGCTTTCGCGCTCTTTGGGCGTCAGCCACTTCGTTGCAGAAAGTTTCTCGAGCATACCAAAGGTCTTCTCAAAGCCATTCGCTGACATGAGTTGTTCTGCATCATCCGCCCGAAGTCGCAACATATACTGGCTGGCCTTTGCCTGAGCCGGATCCGTGCTCAATGCCCTTTGGAAAGTCACGGGATGAACACCGTTGATAATCACAAGCTTGTCAACGAGACTTGGGTGCCCGATTGCCAAAGCATAGGCCACGGCTGCACCCCAATCATGACCGGCCAGATTGAAAGCTTGACCAGGCAGCAGCCTGTCCATCAAACCAATCATGTCCTTGGATAGTTTGGATGCTTGATAAGCCTCGAGCTCCTGAGGTTTGGAACTGAGATTGTAGCCACGTTGATCTGGCATAATCATCAGGAAGTGTTCACTGAGATAAGGAACCAAGGGCTTCCATGCCGCCCAGTATTCTGGGAACCCGTGGAGCATCAGGAGAGCTGGTTTCCCTTTTGCGTCAATTGTTCCCTCGTCATTTGTCGGCCCACCGTTGTGAACAACGTGAATAGTGACATCGCCAACAGGGACTAAGCTTGATTGAAAATCATCAGGGGCGAATTCAGACAAAGTGTTTCCTTGGTTTAGAGTTGCGTGAGACAGATGTTGGAAAAGCTAGTCTTTTCGCCCCGTTCTTCAAACTCAATCTGACGCCAGCATCGCATTTCATCCACATTTACTCGGTAAGGTTAGATCATGGTGTCGTTCAAGGAGGAAATTAATATGCCCAATCAATCAGTGATCCGTAAAGCCGGGTTTTCAACCGCGATCATTTCGGCTGCCGTCGGCGTCCTGTTTGCAGTTTCTTCGTCTTCGGCTTGGGCCTGTGCTTGCTGCTCTGAACATGGTGAGCGCAATATTTCTGTCACACCAATTGAGGATTATAATCAGGACCTCCTGTCTGAAATTACCTTCGCTCCTCAAGCCAACTTGTATTCGACTGCTGCTGATTGGGAAGAGGCTATCAGAGGCATCAACAACCCTGGACAGTCCTACGATTACAAAGTGAGTGTCCGTCAGAATGGTACTAAGTGGGTCTTCACTCTTAACGATGGTCAAGGAAACCAGGGTAAGTTGACCCTGTCCTCAACCAACCGTCTGCGCCAGTTTGCTATCGACACAAAACCTGAAATTTCGACCTCTGATTCCTATCAGCCCGTCGAACTTTACAAAGAGCTCGGGGTCTTTGGCCCTGTGAGCGGGAATGGCATCTTCGCGATTAACAAAAACAATCCACCGCGCGGTAATCTTACTTTTCATGGGCGGGGTAACTCTTGTCATGACGTCAGCCAATTCACCAATTGGACTTTGGACGTGAAAGGACCCGAGACAAGATTTCGTTTCTTCGGCAAGCTTTCTTCAGATTACTAACCTGAAAGTAACTAAGCGCGCTCTTTGGCAGAGAGTAGCCATAGTTTAAGCTTAGCAGCACCTCGGCTGAGGCTACGCGCGGGAGGATGGGTTAGGTAGTAAGCTTGCAGTCCCTTCACCTTTGGCAGGTTCTCACAAACCACGAGACCTAGAGCCGCAAGCAGGCCGTCACTGGCGGGAGAGCGTGCCAGAGCCAAACCATGCCCTTCTGCCGCCATCATCAGTGCCACCGGCGTTGAATCAACAGTCGCTATCTTCAGCTTATCTAAAGAAAATTCCTGCTGCCCCTCCAGTATTTGATGCCAACCAACCTGGTGGCTTGCTATTTGATACACAGGCTTCGACGCTACATCAGCAAATGATTTGACGGACCTGGAGACTTCTTCTCGGGCAACCACAGAAACTTCTTCGCCAAAAAGACAGGCCGCATCTTGGGCAAAATCAGACGGCGATCCAAAGACAACAAGCAAGTCCGGATCCCAGCCAGGTAGATCACTGGTTTGCTGTGCCCAGACCTGCGGCGTCACAACGTTGACGCGGCAATTCGGATGGGCAGCCTCAAACTCTGCAACAACTTTCGGCAACCAACCCATGGCAAGCAAATGGTCCGTCTGCAACGTAATGTGCTCGATCTCATCACTGCCAAAAATAGCGGCCGCCGTGGTTTCAATAGACGAAAGCGATTGATGCACGGTTGGCAAGAATGCCCGCCCTGAATCCGTCAGACGAACTCGTTTTGCCTCGCGTAGAAAAAGGTTCTTGCCGAGATAGCCTTCTAACGCTCTCACCTGCTGGCTAATGGCAGAGGCTGACATGTTCAGCTCTTCGGCCGCACGTGCGAAAGATTCCGTGCGCGCAGCAACCGCAAAAACCCGCAACCAGTTTAGCGAAGGTATACGCTTCTTAGGCATTTCGACCTCATTCTGGCTTGTCGTTTCAGTTTTAGCCTAAGTACAACTTGCCCTAAAACTCAAGGAGAAAAGACTGAGTGCTACTCCGCATAATCAACCATTGCGAAATACTTCTTCATGGGCTCCGTTTGCCGCCAAATTCCTGTGAAGCCTTTAGGCATAAAAAAAACATCTCCGGTTTCGAAACGTTCCTCACTGCCATCATCGTCAATGATGAGGCACGAGCCCTCAAGTACCACCATGAACTCGTCTTTGTCATAGTCGACAATTTTTTCGGCGTAGGCCGTGCTTTCCCAAATGCCAATTCGGACCTTTCCTGGGGCATTTCGCATCTGCGCAAAGAATAGAGTTGATCGCTCTTTGGGGTCACCTTCGATGATACCAGCATGGGTCACGGCGGTCCAAGACGCAGAAGTATTGTTGACAGAACCTTCTCCGCCTAATCGAACTACTTTGGTTGACTGTGAGGTCATTGACTGCATCCTAGTGGCTTGAAGGGCGATCTCGTCCGAAAGTGAAGCAAAAAGATCGGGCTTTGGATAGTATTGAAATCATTTTTCTCTTCTAATAGGTTGTCAGAGAGCGGAGAAACTAAACGCATGCATCAAACACACTACGACATGATTGTGATTGGCAGTGGTCCGGCGGGTCGCCGCGCTGCTATCCAGGCTGCAAAGATCGGCAAAGAAGTCTTGGTTGTAGAGAAGGGCCGCCAAGTCGGCGGTGTCTCTGTTCATACCGGCACCATTCCATCGAAAACATTGCGTGAAACTGTCCTCAATCTTTCTGGCTGGCGTGAACGTGGCTTCTACGGTCGTGCCTACCGGGTCAAACAAGACATAGATGCGGGTGATCTTCGCGAAAGACTGCAGAAAACCCTGGAACACGAAGTAGAGGTTCTTGAGCATCAGTTCACGCGTAACGGTGTCACCACTCTATGCGGGACAGCTCATTTCATTGGTGAAAATGAGATCGAAGTTAATGAGGCCGAAGGTGTTACCTCGCACTATACTGCTGATCGCTTTCTGATTTGCGTCGGCACAAAACCCTTCCGCCCAGATTACATGCCTTTCGATGGGGAGCGGGTTCTGGACAGTGACGAGGTCCTTGATGTCAAACACTTGCCGCGCAGTCTTGTGGTCATTGGCGCAGGTGTTATCGGCGTTGAATATGCGACGATCTTTTCAGCACTCGATGTCAAGGTCACCTTGATCGAACCGCGCAATACTTTCCTCGATTTCGTTGACCGCGAAGTGCTCCAAGAATTCACTCACGATCTGAGAGATCGCGGCATGTCGATCCGGCTTGATTGCACTGTTGAAAATGTCGAAGTGAAGGGAACTTCTGTTCATCTCTCGCTCAGTGATAAGAGGGTTGTTGTTGCCGACATGGTGCTTTTTGCCGCCGGTCGCATTGGCGCAACAGATAGCCTAAATCTGAAAGCCGTCGGCTTGGAAGTTGATCACCGTGGGCGTTTAAAAGTAGATCCTAAGACCTTTCAAACTGAGAAGGACCATATCTACGCTGCTGGTGACATCATCGGTTTCCCAAGCCTTGCGTCTACGTCACTTGAACAAGGTCGGGTGGCCGCCTGTCATGCCTTTGGTGCGCCCGTGCCCAAAGCACCCGCTTACTTCCCTATCGGGATTTATGCCGTGCCGGAGATTTCCACCTCAGGCATGTCTGAAGAGGAAGTCCGCGAACGTGGCATAGGCTATGAGGTTGGCATCGCTCGTTTTCGCGAAACCTCACGAGGGCACATCATGGGCCTCAATACCGGCATGATGAAACTAATCTTCTCGCTCAAAACCAGGCGTCTGTTAGGCGTTCATATCCTGGGTGAAGGCGCGACCGAGCTCATTCACATCGGGCAAGCCGTGCTCAATCTCAAAGGCACGATCGAGTACTTTGTCGAGAACACCTTCAACTATCCAACCCTTGCAGAAGCTTACAAGATTGCAGCACTCGACGCTTGGAATCGTATGCCGGTGTTTGAGGAAGAAGACTAACCTCCTTCGAAGCCAGACAAAAAGTTCACTGTGTTGACACCGATATCGTCAATGGCATAGCCGCCTTCCATAACGATCAAGGTAGGCTTAGCGAGCTTTGCTATGTCTTGCGCCATCACTGTAAAGTCATCATGATCCAGCTTAAAGAATGAGATTGGATCTTCCTTGTAGGTATCAGTACCCAGCGAAACGACAAGAGCGTCTGGCCCAAAAGCTTCTATACGTTTGATCGCATCACTGAGGCCCGTTCGCCATTCCACGAAACCTGTTCCTGGAGCAAAAGGATAGTTCTGATTAAAACCATCACCAGCACCCGATCCCGTTTCGTCTGCATACCCTAAGAAATGGGGGAAAGCATCCATTGGATCGCCATGAAGAGAGGCAAAGAAAACGTCATCTCGACTATAGAAAATATCTTGCGTTCCGTTGCCATGATGGAAGTCGACATCGAGAACAGCGACTTTCTTCGCTCCTTGATCTCGCAAAGACTGCGCTGCTACAGCGGCATTGTTGATAAAGCAGTAGCCCCCAAACATGTCGACCGCAGCATGGTGACCAGGTGGTCGGCAAAGAGAAAAGGCTATTTGTTCAGCGCCTGACCCAATCAATTTAGCGCCTGTTAGGGCGACATCCTTGGAGGACAAAGCCGCTTCCCAAGTTCCAGGAGAAATCGAGGTCTCAGTCGCCAAAGAGTAGTAGCCAAGCTTGCCTTCGACAAAAGTTGGGATCTTGTTACTCATGCGTCGTGCGGGCCAACAAGTCGGAATGGCTTCCCCTTTGTAGCCTGTGGCGAGCCATTCTTCCCAGACGCTTGACATAAACTCAATGTAATCTGCATCGTGAATACGCAGAACCTCATCCATACCGAAAGCCCCGGGCTCGATAACTTCGCCGTAAGACCGCACATCGATTTGTTTCAGGATCAAGTCCATCCTAGACGGACGTTCAAACGGCTCGACCAGCTCTCCTCCAAACAATTCTGTCTTGGCATCACGAAGGCGGTGTTTTTCGCTGTAAACTATTTTCATGGTCAGGCTCCCTTTCAGACCAAACTAGCTAAGCAGATTTCCAAGTCAATGGGCTTCCCTTTTCTGACTGTGGGTTTTAGTAAGGTGCAAAGAAAGGTCTCTGTGTGCTCTATCTCAATCGATTGATCCTGATTAACGCTTTGTTAGTTCTTTTTGCTGCAATTATTCATGTTCAGCAAATGGGCTTTCTTGATTGTGAAACACCAAGTTCTTGTCAGGAGATGAAGTTAAGCGCGGATTTTGGCCTGACTGTTTTTGGTGCTCTCATGCTCCTGGGCTTCATTAACTGCTACCGGTCCGATTGGGCGAAACGCGACGTGATATTTTTGGGATTGGTCGCCGCTGCCACATTGTTCGCAGTGAAGAACTACTTAAGTGAACCATCCCTATTGCGCTACACGTCAAGCCCCTTAATCTATGTTGAGATCATCAGCGTGATCGGCGTGCTGGTCTCACTTGCGACGATTGTCGCCTGGCCTTGGCTCATCTACAAAAAGCGCTGGAAAGATTTGGGCGCTCATGCAGGCGCGATTGGCGTTGCCATTCTTTGTTTAGCCATAGCTCTCTATGTCGACACTTCGACTCTGCTTTACGCCACTTGATCAAGATCAAGACTGAAAACCTTTAGCGGCTCTTCCAATCCTTTTACGAGATGCTCGCCTTTCTCACTAAGTGTTATCCCATCGGGCAGTGTCACCATTTTCGTTGCGGCATCAGAAAGTAGAACATCGACATTTAGGTTCTTGCAAAGCGTCTCTAATCGGGCCGTTGTATTGAGGACCTCGCCTAAGTAGGTGATCTGTCTGCGATAGCCTCCATACTCGCCTGTGAAGACCTTGCCGCCGTGCAGCACTGCACGAAACTTGGGCGTGGTTTGATAGCGCTTAAGGTACCAGGCACTGCGCTTTTTTAACCTTGCCTGGCAGAGTACCAGAGCCTTAACAACTCGAGAGTTGCTTTGGTTTTGTTGGAGCGGCCAAGTGACAATGACGGCGTCTCCAACATAGGAATAGATTTCACCCTTACTTTCGAAAATGAAGGGGTCTATGTCCGCAATGAAGTCTGACAGAAAGGAATAGAAAGCCTTGTCCCCTAATCGTTTTGCCAACGCAGTTGAGCCCACGACATCAATTAGGAGGAACAATCGCTCTTCCTCAACCGGACGATGGTAACGTCCTGTCAAAAGATTGATCAACATTCGACCACCAATCAAGGTCCGCATCTGAATGAAGAACAACGCGAAAGCCAAGACTGAAAAGGCGATTAAGGTGTCAGACAAAAACCACCGTGTTCCGTAGCCACTTTCGCTGTTGCCAGTCAGCCACCCGGTCATTTGATACCCAAACAACAAGCCGCCAGTAATCAAGACCCAATGGGCCAATAGCCTGAAAAACAGCGTTTGATAAAAGGGTCGTTTGAATAGCCAGCGCCCCAATGGTCCTGCGATTAGGAATATTTCCAAGCCAGCACTCAAGCCTGCTATCAACAGCCCGGCCCTCACACCTGGGTAGTGCGCTATTTCAGCCGCACCACGTGCAGACGAGGTCATCTCTGTATAAAAGCGGCCAATGAGTGCCCCGATCACAATGCTCACGATCCAGGTAATGATCTTATTCTTTTGTTTTTCGGTCAACTTGATCATGAAATAGACACTAATGCTCTCTCTATCTAAAGCAACTCCAAAAGGGACAGGACAGAACAGTATGCACAAGTCAAAGAACGTCGATCATATCGTCTTTGATATCGGAAACGTGTTGATCGATTGGGATTCTGAACGCCCTTTCAAACGTCTAATTCCTGACGACGAGAAACGCGCCTTCTTCCTGAAGGAAATCTGCAATCAGGCTTGGAATACGGAGCAGGATCGTGGTCGGACTTGGCAGGAAGCAGAAGAGGCCTTGATCGTCGATTACCCCGATTGGGAAGAGCTCATCCGCGCATACCGCAAATATTGGATCGAAACGATTTCAGGGCCGGAACCAGGCGGCTTTGAATTGAGGGATGAATTGAAAGCAAGCGGATACCATCTCACAGCTCTATCGAATTTTTCAGCTGATACTTTTGAAGAAGTTTCAGGCCATTACCCTGCGCTCCTCGACGTTGAAGGACTGACGATCTCAGGACGCGTTGGCCTGATCAAACCCGACGCAGAAATCTATCATTATCACGCGAAAACATTCGATTTAGATCCTGCCCGCACAGTCTTCATTGACGACAGTCCAGCCAATGTGTTGGCCGCAAGAGAACAAGGCTGGCAAGCTGTAGAGTTCGCTACAGCCGATCAAACCAGAGCAGAATTGGCAGATATTCTAAGCTAAATTTGGTCTCTTCTCAGTGCCATTGTACCAGCCGCCAACTGCTGCTTCATAAGCGCGGCCAAAGGCTATGCAGCGTTCATCATGGAAAGGTTTGGCAACAACTTGAACACCAAGAGGCATACCATTATCTGCGAAGCCCGATGGCACCGACAACACCGGACAACGGCTCAACATATTGAACTGCGCGGTTAAAAAACCGCTCAATGCTGCCATCTCGGCTGGTTGTCCATTGCGGGTATAGGGAATAGGCTCATAGGCTGTATGAGCCTCTGGTCCAACCACGGCCATTCCTGGACAAAGAAAGACGTCGTTGGCCTCCAGATAAGGACCCAATGTCAAATACATCTCGTAAGCTGACTCATTCGCTTTGATCAGATCCTCTGACGTCGAGGCCGCTGCTCCCTTAGCGTAATCGATCGTATAGTCACAAAGAAGGTCGCCGTGCTCTTCATATTCCCTGAGAAGAGTGCGCCCCCAAACATGGCTGAGATAGAGCTCTGACAAGGCACAGGAGTTTTGTGGCCAACCCAATTTTGCCTCAGTCAATTCCACGCCTTGGTCTGCTAGGAAGTCCAAAGTCTTCTGGAAATTGGCAACCACCTGATCATCGACTTCGCCAGTCTCTAGATCAAATGAGTAAGCCGCTTTCATGCCTTTGAGCGACGCTGGGCTTTCAGTATCCAAAACAACTTTTTCTCTAACGGATGCGATATCACTTAAGTCCTGACCAGACGTGATGTTCTGCATCAAAGCCAGATCATTCACTGTCCGCGCCATCGGCCCCGTATGGCTATAGTAATCTAGATTGAAGACCGCAATTTCGGGGTTGCGACCGTAAGGGGCTTTGAACCCAGTCACACCACAACAGGCCGCCGGAATGCGAATAGAGCCACCAATGTCAGTACCTGTTGCCAGCGTCGTACCACCTGCGGCCAGTAAGGCCCCTGAGCCACCTGAAGAACCGCCAGTTGTCATTTGCGGGTTCCAAGGGTTGCGTGACGTTCCCCATAGCTTAGACGTTGTGGTGCCCAGCAAACAAAATTCAGGCGTCGTCGTTTTGCAGTGTGGGATAGCACCAGCATCAATTAACCGCTGAAGGTAGACAACCGTGAAATCGTCAACCCGATCTTTGTAAGCAAGCGAAGCTTGAGAACGGCCTGTTCCAGCCAACGGCAGTTCCTCTTTCACCGCCAATGGCAAGCCCTCGAGAGCACGAGGGGCTTCCCCTTTACCCATGTAGCGATCTTCTGCTTCTTGCGCCGTCTTCATTGCGCTTTCTTCCATGAATTCGGTAACGCAGTTAACCGCATCATGGGCTTTATGAGCTTGTTCCAGAATGGCCTTCATGAAGGCGACGGGAGAGAGCTCACGGGCATGAAAAAGCTTCAACACTTCTTCACCACTGAGATAAACGAGATCCTGATCAGTCATTAGAAAACTCCCTGTCTTTTACGTTAAGCTAGCCTTCTTCCCTCCAGTCGTCGAGCAGGAACTTCAGCATCTCATGTTCAATTATAAAGACCGTTCAACTTAACCAAGTTCTGAGTTGTAAGTTCTTCTTCACTGATGCCTAGATCGTAAGCAGGAGATAAAATCATCTCTGCTTTGCTGACGTCAATTCGAACGAAGGAGGCCATGTGAGGAATGTAGATACCCCAGGGCTTTTCGAAAGCATCCAGCAGGCTTTGGTCAGCCTGAGGCTTTGATACATTTGAACCTTTGCCAGTTACGCGGACAGCCTTCCTTGTCACGACGTCAATAAAACAAACCTCAATGTTTGAACGATCTCTCAAATTGGCGAGCGTACCAGGCGAGCGCAGGTTACCAAAAGCCAGCGTCTGATCATCAACAATCACAAATGTTGCCTTGGGCGAGACCGAAGGTGATCCATCCTTGTTAACTGTTGCAACCATACCAGCGGGATGATTGGTGATCAGCGCTTTCATTTCTTCCGTTAGCATTGGAGTTTCCTTTTAATAAATCTAACCAAGAGCTTAGATGGAAAACAAAGGATTGGAAGACCATGCCAAGGTAAAAACAACAGACCAATCCTGCCTTAATTTACAGTTGAGCCACAAATCAAATTTTCTCCCTATTTTTGCCATTTTTGGAATTCAAGCCTACCTCTAGTCGAAAGACAGTAATAAACAGCAACAATGCGGGTCGGCTGTGATTAAATTGAAAAGCCTAGTTCTTACTCGTTTCTATTTCATACTTTTGGTTTTTGGTGAATTTGGTCTATTCAACTCCTTCGATATTAATCCAGCAACGGCTCAATCTTCGAACGCTTCCGTTCCACTCATTCCAATTCGGGATCTCTTCGCGGACCGACATTACGTCGGCGATTTCACACTTTCTGAGAAAGGCACCTGGCTAACTTGGCGAGGGGTGGAAGGTATCCAATCCGTTATCAAATTCAGACGACTATCGGGTGGAGGAACTTTTACCATCAAACAAAAGAACCGAAGCTACTTCTTAGATGACGATCTAGAAAAACTCTTTCTGTTATCTGAGAAAGAAATGGGGATCATTGATTTGAGGTACCCAAACCGCAAACCTTACACCTTCAAACCAAAAGAAAAGAATTGGAATTTCGCGGGTTGGCCAAGCGCAAAGGATCCTCACTGGCATATTGAAAACAACGATGTGTCTGAAGCTGCACCTGATCTGGTGAGGTACGATATTGCCGGAAAAAACCGCCAGATCGTCGCGAAAAACGATGGTAGGACATTTGGGTGGAGTTTCACAGAAGAAGGGGCAATGTCAACGCGCCGTAGAAGCCTAGAGAACGGCGCTCGGACTCTTGAAGTTCCAACAACCACGGGATGGTGGAAAGTACTAACCATTGGCAAGTATGATCGTTTTTCGGTCCAGAATGCGCCTCGACCTGGACAAACAATCTGGGCTCTGTCGGATCGCGGCAGAGATAAATTGGCAGTGGTTAAAATTGATCCTAGGACTGGTCAAGAGACCCTTTTCTATTCCCATCCTGATGTCGACGTTGAGGGCATATCCTTCGATCACCAGACCCAGCAGCCTCTATTTGCAACAATTTCCCTGCCCTACCCCAAAACCATTCCCTTTGATGAACGTATCCAGCGATTGCTAAACCTCTTTCAACCAAAAGATCGTGATTTCTTCTCGATTCAATCGATGGACCAGAATTTGAATCGTTTTATTGTCTCCTTCTCCAGAGGCAAGATCGTACCAAAAACCTACGCCGTAGACTTACCAACTAATCAAGTCAGCCATTTGAGTTCGCCCTATCTCAGTCGGCACGAAGCTGCCTTGTCTGAAACTTGGCCTCTTACTTTTAATGCGCGAGACGGTATGCGGATTCCAGCCTTCATAACGCTGCCACGAGGGGCAAACAACCGGCAGTTGCCAATGCTCGTCTTTGTCCACGGTGGACCTGCTGGACATGATACTTGGTACACTAACAGTGCAACACAGTTCTTGGCTAATCGAGGCTATGCTGTGCTCCGGGTGAACTTTCGTGGTTCTACTGGTTATGGGCGGGCGTTTCAACATGCCGGCTTCGGTGAAATGGGCCGCAAGATTCAACAAGACGTTTACGATGCAACTGACTGGGCTATCAACCAAGGCATAGCGGATCCAAACCGTATAGCAATCATTGGGCCCAGTCATGGCGGTTATTCGGCACTGATGGGAGCTTGGCAAAGCGGAGGGCGTTACAAAGCCGCCGTCAGTTTTGCAGGTGTTTCAGATATGGAAAGGCAGACTATGGAAGTTCCCAAATTTTGGGAACTAGCTTCTCATGCCTGGTATCGCTATTCAGGAGATCCCAAAGATCCTAGGGTTCGTCAGAACCTCAAAGCAATCTCCCCAATTAATCACGCAGAAAAATTCAATGTTCCAGTATTGCTTATACATGGAACCAAAGACAGGATTGTCGTTCCTGAAGATTCTTACCACATGGAAAAAGCCCTAAGGCTTGCCAGCAAGCAAGTGACATCGCTTTATCTGAAGGGTGAAGAACATGGCGCTGTCAAATGGCAATCCAGGATTAAGATGTGGCGCAAAATCGAGAAGTTTTTGGCCAAACACATCGGCGGTCGAAATGGTGGGTTCGATTACACAGAGATAGGCGCCGCCTTCCTGCGTTAGCCTTAACCAGCAAAAGAACCGCGGCAGAAGTCTGCGAAAGCCTGCGCTTCTGGTGACAGTTGAACCCCTGCCTTTTTCGCAAGCACTACCTTGCTCTGGGCAAGTACGTCGGTCAGGGGACGGGCTGCAAGCGCTTTGCCGTCATAGGTCATACCGGAAGCTGGCTTCGTCGCCAGCAACGAATAGCCAAGACCGTGACCTACCATGCCCCGAACCATCTCAAATGATGCGGAAGTGTGAGCAACCTTGGGCTGCCACTCAACCTGATCAAAGAGCGATAGAAAATAATCCTTGCTGGGTGGACTGTCGAGTAGGACCATAGGCTCGTCTTCGAGGTCAGCAATAGACAGTTCTAATTTTTTGGTGAGCGGATGACCCTCCGCCAACAGCACGTAAGGCTCAATGGCTGTTAGATTCTCCGTCTCCAACTGGTCGTCCAAATTAACATCGTAGAGCAATCCCACTTCTGCATCGCCAGACAACAAACCGCCGATAATAGTCCGTTGATCCCCTTCCATCAGTTTAATATCTATCGACCTTTCTTGTCTTGCAAGTTTCGCCAACAAAGCAGGCACCAAAAACGGGCCAAAAGTGTGAAAACATCCCACTGTCACAGTGTGTGAAGGTTGACTGTTTTCAGAAGGGGTTGAGGCAATTGTGTCGATTCGGTTGGCTGCACCATAAGCGCGATTGGCGAAGATCAATGGCGATCCCTGCTCAGCTTTGAAGGTTTCCTCCACTTCACCGATGAAGATATGGTGCGTGCCAATTCGGTCAGAAGAAGTGACCTTACAGTCAAAAGCAACGAGCGGATCGATGATCCTTGGCGAACCAGTGGACATGGCGGCCCAATCGGCACAGGAAAATTTGTCACCATCATCGGTAGGACGACGGCCCGCGAATGTATCTGAAATGTGAGACTGTTGATCGCTCAAGACGTTAACGCAAAAAACACCATTGTTAACAATTTTTTCTGCCGCCGGACTTAAGTGATGAACGCAAACCAAAAGCGATGGCTTAGGGGTATCGGGAGAGACAGATGACATGGCAGAGACAGTCACTCCCGCGCGGCCTTCAGGACCATCGGTGGTGATAATGTTCACCGTTGAGGCAACGTGGCTCATGCCTTCAAGGAAGCTCTGCCTTAGCGCCGGATCTGTCACCTCATTCATCTCAATACGTCCCAAAGTCTGTTTCATGTAGAGCTATGATGCCGTCTTTTTCAGCTTCTGAAAAGAAGAAATAGAAAAGCTGACGCATCAGAAAAACAAAAGCAATTGACCTCTTGAGTCACAAAACTCGACAAAGACGATTGGCATCCAGCATGGCAGCGTGTAAATCTCTAGAAGCTAAGGCATCGCCGATGCGGAAAAGCTGATAGGTTCCTTGCAAGTTTTCGCCGACTGGTTGTGGCTCTATTTCTAGCAAGGCTTCAATGTCAATTTCACCAAGGTTGGAAGAGCCTTGTTTGAGCTCATGGAAAGGTCCATCTGCCGGTAAGGTACAGCGGTCAACAATGATCTGCGGCACTCTTTGTTCTTTTTCTTCTCTTGAAAAATCATTCCACAACTTCGCCACAACTTCGTTGCCTTCTCGCCGCGCCGCAACAAGGCGGCTGTTAGGTGTGATAGTCACCCCTTGGCGATAGAGATTGCGCAAGTAGATCGGCAGATTGATGGAACCCAAAGCTTGCCCCGCACGATAGTCGGGTGTCATGAAGTCAACTTTGACACCCTGAGAAGACAGCAAATCTGCTGTCGACAGTGCACCATGGCTGCCAGTCTCATCGTAAACCATCACATGATCAGCTGGTTGAACCGCACCTGATAAAATATCCCAGGTCGTGACGAGTGGTGGTGCTTCATCATCCGGCAAAGTGACGTCAGGCACGCCGCCAGTAGCGACAACGACAATATCCGGCGATTGCAAATGAACGTCGTTGCCGTCAACCCAAGAGTTCAAATGGACTGCGATCCCCAAGCGATCCAACTCTCCTGCCAACCAATCCGCAATGCCGATCATGTCTTTGCGCCAACCGCCTTTGGCTGCCAAAATCAACTGACCCCCTAATTTCGCGTTGGCCTCATGAAGTGATACTTCATGCCCACGAGAAGCCAACACACGGGCTGCTTCCATACCAGCGGGACCACCGCCGATGACAACAGCTTTTTTCCTCTGATCAGACAGCGGAATGTCATGGGGAAGCTTGCTCTCCCGGCCCGTGGAAACGTTGTGTGCACAAAAGGCGTCTCGGCCCCAATAGATGCGATCGATGCAATAGGCGGCACCGACACAGGGTCGGATAGTTTCCTCTTTGCCCTGTTCAATTTTTTGAACCAAGTGAGGATCCGCCATATGAGCGCGTGTCAGTCCAGCAAGATCAACACAGCCTTCCGCGACAGCCCAATCCGCCGTTGCAGGGTCATTCAGCCGAGAGGCCTGAAGCGTCGGCAAACCCGAAGCCAGCTTCACTCTTTTTGCGAGCTCAATATAGGGTGCGGCTTTGAAAGCCATGCCGGGATAGTTTTCCGCTAGACCATGATCAGATCCGCCATAGACACCGTTGACATTAAGAAAATCTGCAACGCCGTGCGCACCCAGAATACGGCCCAGTTCAACGCCCTCTTCGGACGGCATACCTTTTTCGTTGGATTCATCAGCGGCGAACCGGACGCCAACGATAAAGTTATCACCGACCCTTTCCCGGCAAGCCTCCAAGGTTTCCATCAGGAATCTGGCTCGGTTATCAAGGTTGCCGCCATAGGCGTCTTTGCGCTGATTTGAGAGGGGCGTCAGGAACTGACCAAGCAAATGCGTGGTTGCCAACAACTCGCAACCGTCCAGACCGCCTTCTTTGCATCGAAAGGCGGCCTGAGCGAAAGCTTCAACAATCCGCCTGATATCATGTGTCGACATCTCGAACGGCACCGAGTGATGGGCTGGGTCACGGATGATAGAAGGTCCCATTGTCGGCATCCAATCCCCTGAGTCCCAGGACATGCGCTTTCCCATATGGGTCAGCTGGCACATCAAGGCCGTATCATGCGCGTGGATACGATCTGCAAACTGTCGAAAGAAAGGAACCACCCGGTCAGAACCAACGTAGATCTGGCCATACATAGACCCTGAGTCACGACTGACGTTTGAAGAACCGCCAAAAATAGTCAGGCCAAGACCACCTTTTGCTTTTTCCTCATGATAAGCTTGGTAGCGTTCACCAGGCATGCCAGCATCCGAATAGCCCGGCGCATGACCAGATGAAAACACACGATTCTTGATCGTGACGTTCTTGATTTTCAACGGTGAGAAAAGGGCTGGGTATCGGCTCATGGTTTTATCCTCTTGCCCACAAGCCTAATCCCAGATCGCTTTTGTTGCTATGCCTAAAAACGACGGGCTTTTAATGCGGTTAAATCGTGGTCGCTTTTCCCTTTAACAATAAGGTCAGCCAGTACCTTGCCAACGCCTGGCCCCATGCCAAATCCGTTGCCATGAAACCCAGCCGCGACGAACAATCCAGGCACTTTCTCCAGTTCATCAATCACCGGCAATTCATCCGGCATGTAATCAATGTAACCAGCCCAGGCGCGTTTTATCTTTAAAGGCCTGGCAGAGGGATACTCGCCCGCATAGGCCGCTACGGCCTTGGCCAAACCTTCCATGTCTGGTTTTGGGTCAAGCGTGCGATGCCTCGTGAAAGACGAGAACTAGCCTTTCAAATCTTGCAACAACGGCTTACCCGCGGAAAACCGCAATAGGTCTTTGTTTTGCCAAGCCAGCTTAATGAATGAGGCACCATGGCGAAGGCTATCCAACATCAAATCATGGTAACCATCTTCATTGGCGGCCAAGGTTAAAGAACCATCGGGCCTTTGACGGTGAGCCGCTTTGCCCCAGGCGACCAGCTTACGCATTTCAATGCCGGCAGGTTCTGTCTGTGCCGCTGTTCCCTTAATCCACAGCGATGGATGGCGATGGCCAAGTGGCTTTAAAAGCCGTGACGTCCAAACGCCAGAAGAACAAAGCACCACATCTGCAGCCACGAAGCCTTTCTCTGTGTAAACACCACTGGCGCGGCCATTTTTGGTTTCAATCGCTGTCACTGCACAGTGGTCATTAACTTGTGCGCCTAACCTTGCAGCGGCTGCAGCAAAGGCTGGTGCTACTTTTTCAGGTTCTGCACAGCCATCTGTCGACGTAAAGACAGCGCCCTTGCACGCCTCCCAGTTAAAATGTGGTAGCAAGTCGCCCACCTGCTTTGGTGTTAAAACACTTGTGTCTAGTCCGTGGTCCCGTGCGGTAGGCAACCAATCCTCACCCCAGCTAAGAGTTTTGTCATCATAGGCCACACGCATGAGGCCTTGTTGCTGCCAATCGAGATCAGCTTCCAGTTCCCGCTCCAGACATTGCCAGATCCGGTTGCTTTCTATCATGATAGGAAGTTCGGCAGGCTCTCGTCGTTGCTGACGGACAGCGCCCCAATTGCGCGAGGATTGCTCTCCAGCAACACGCCCCTTATCAAAGAGCGCCACAGAGATCCCAGCCTTTGACAGAAAGTAAGCTGTAGCCGTGCCAATGATACCGGCTCCAACGATGGCTACTTCAACAATAGAGCCGTCCTTAAAAGATTGTGCCACCGCGATAGAACTCCAAAAATCCGATCTTCTGGTGGCACAAAATCAGTCGTTTTTAAATCCAAAAATCACACCGTGCTAAGTCTACGCCTCCGTCGCTGAAGGAAGAAGACAACGGCCAGCAATAGGAAGGCAGGAATGTAGAAAACCTCCTTCGGCATTCTTTCTGCTTTCTCACGAACTTTGGAAACAACCACCGGATCATCGGCGTAGTAATCAAATTTTGATCCAATGATTTCGAAGAACGGCGTTTGGGGATAGGGCTCCTCCAGTTTCGCGAGACCGTCCTCAACAGAAACGATCAAACCAGCTTTCTCCAACCGTGCGACCGCTTCAGCACGGTTACCGAGAGGAACCAACAAGGTAGTCGACTTCACTTTTCCAGTGTCGTAATCGGGACCAGACACAACAAAAGTCAGCACCTTACCATCGGGTGAGCTGTCTACTACTTCAAAAATTCTGGCGGGTTCATGATCGTCAAACGGTGCCGCCACCTTATCGAGCCAATAGCCTGGCCTAAACAGAGTAAATGCTATTAGAAGAAGAGCAATCGACTCCCAAATTTTGTTCCGAACAAGCCACCAGTGCTGGGTTGCAGAGGCGAAAAGCAACATAGCTATCACCGCAATGATGAAAACGAAAATAGCCTTCATCCATGTCACGTCGATAAGTAATAAGTCTGTATTGAAGATAAAGAGGAATGGCAGCAAGGCAGTGCGAATATCGTAAGCAAAACCTTGGATACCTGTCTTAATCGGGTCGCCCTTGGAGATCGCCGCAGCTGCAAAAGCGGCCAGCCCCACCGGGGGGGTGTCATCTGCCAAAATCCCGAAGTAAAAGACAAACATATGAGCGGCGATAATCGGAACAAGCAGACCGTTTTGTGCTGCCAAAACAACAATAATCGGTGCCATGATTGTAGAGACAACAATGTAGTTTGCCGTGGTCGGAAGTCCCATCCCGAGAACGAGACTCATCAGGGCTACAAGTAGCAGCATAGCAAGCAAGTTTCCGCCCGACAGAACCTCGATCAGATCTGTGATAACTTGATGCGCGCCGGTAAGAGTTAAGGAACCAATGATAATACCTGCGGCTCCCGTCGCCACTGCTATCCCGATCATGTTTCGCGATCCGGCTACCATGCCCTCAATCCACTCATCAAATCCACGCTTCAGAGCAGTTCCATAACCACCAGCGTTTCGAAAGAAAGCCTTGATTGGATGCTGTGTCACAGTAACGGATATCATCGCGACAATCGCCCAAACAGCGGAGTAAGCTGGCGAAAGCCGTTCTATTACAATGCACCAAATAAGAATTACAATTGGTAGAACGTAGTAAAGCCCAGCGATCGCTGTCGTCCCAGCAGGCGGCAATACTGTAATAGGCGCATCCGGGGGATCGACCACGAGATCATCGCCTCGGGAAGCCAACCAGAGAAGGAAAAGATAAGCAGTCGAACAAAGCAAGACAACGATTGGCAAAGCCATTTCAGGCACTAAATCCTTGATCCAACCGAGACCGTAAAAAACCGAAATACCAAGCAACGCGATACCAATGAATCCGCCCAAAAAGCCAATCAGCTTGGCGATAAGAGTCATTGAAGTAGGAAGCCTTGGCAGCCCCTTCAAATCCATCTTCATTGCTTCTAGATGAACGATGTAAAAAAGCGCAATATAGGAAACTAGAGCTGGCACTAGCGCATGTTTAATGATCTCTGCGTAGCTTACGCCGGTGAATTCTGCCATCAGGAAAGCTGCAGCTCCCATCACCGGCGGCGTTAACTGGCCATTGGTGGATGAAGCAACTTCGACGGCTCCGGCTTTCTCGGCGGAGAAACCGGTTCGTTTCATCAGCGGTATCGTGAAAGTTCCGGTTGTAACCGTGTTCGCTATCGAAGAGCCCGAATAGAGACCGCTCATCGCAGATGCGATAACGGCGGCCTTCGCTGGCCCGCCCCTAAGATGCCCTAGAAGAGCAAAAGACAGTTTGATGAAATAGTTGCCCGCGCCGGATTTCTCCAAGATAGAGCCAAAGAGGACGAAGAGGAAGATCAGGGATGCCGAGACAGATAAAGCAATGCCGAAAACACCCTCACCTTGCATCCAATAGTGCCACATGGCCTTGCCATAAGAAGCGCCTTTCCATTGGATGACTTCCGGTAACCACCTTGTGTCCCCAAAGAAGACATAGAACATGAAGAAGGAGGCAACAATGAGTAGTGGTAAACCAAGTGTCCGATAAACAGTGATGGCGACCACCACCATACCAATGGTCGAAAAAACTAGATCGCCGGCGGTTGGAAGGCCCGCCCGGTCAGCTATCTCATTTCGAAACCAAACTATATAGAGGCAGGACAATACGCCGAGAACGGCTAAAGCCCAGTCGTACCAAGGGATCGCTGTTTTAGAACTAGACTTGAAAAGAGGAAAAGCCATCGCAGCCAACAGTAGACCGAAAGCTAAATGAAAAAGGCGTGCATTCGAGTTGGTGACAATGAGACCGATACCAGTCACCTCTGTTAGCCAAAAAGGGAGATTAGAAGCTATATAGAGCTGGAAAAAAGCCCAAGTCAAAGCAACCCAGAAAATCATTCTGCCCTGCCAACCCGTGGGGCTTCTCCCTCCAGTATCAGTGGCTGTAAATTGATCTAACTCGTCACTTACAATTTTGTCCGCGTTCGCCATATTGCTTCCTCCCAACATTAAACAAGATCAAAGCAAAGAGGCGGGTTGTTGCCCGCCTCTTCAACCTTCAAAACAAAGTCGTGAACTTACATCCAACCTTGTTCTTTGTAGTACTTCACAGCACCATCATGGAGAGGTGCAGAAAGTGAGTCAGAAATCATCTGAGCAGGATCTAGGTTCGCAAAAGCTGGGTGCAGCTTTTTAAACTGGTCAAAGTTGTCGAAAACCGCTTTCACGATAATATAAACAACTTCTTCCGGAACGTCTGAGCTGGAAACAAAAGTAGCACCAACACCAAACGTGTTAATGTCTTCTGCGTTGTTGTACATGCCCGCAGGAATAGAAGCAGTACGATAATAAGGGTTGTCAGCAATCAGTTTATCAATGGCTGGTCCCTCAACATTAACAAGGTGCGCATCACAAGTAGCCAAAGACTCTTGCGTCAGAGCCGATGGGTGACCAACGAGCCAGAAATAGGCATCGATCTTACCGTCACAAACAGCTTGGCCTGTTTCAGCAGATTTCATCTCAGCGGCAAGTTTAAGATCTGAACGCTCCCAACCGAGAGCCTCTTCGATCACATCCCATGTGCCACGTGTGCCAGAACCAGGATTACCGATGTTCAGGCGTTTGCCTTTAGCATCCGTCAAAGTGTTAATGCCTGAGCTATCGCTGGCAATCACTGTTACAGGCTCTGGGTGGACTGAGAACACAGCGCGAAGCTTGTCAAAAGCACCAGCGTCGGCAAATTTTGACGTGCCGTTATACGCATGGTGTTGCCAATCTGATTGAGCTACACCGAACTCTAGCTCACCAGCGCGAATAGTGTTGATGTTGTAGATTGAACCGCCCGTGGATTCAGCGGAGCAACGAATGCCATGCTCTTTACGGTTCTTGTTGACGAGACGGCAAATCGCACCACCAGTTGGGTAGTAAACGCCTGTTACGCCGCCTGTACCAATCGATACAAATTGCTGCTGAGCAACGGCCGGTGCCTGAACGCTAAGCGCTAAGCCAGCGACAGCGGACAAGCCAAATAAATATTTTTTCATGAGTTACTTCCTGAAGTTCTCTTGTTGATACAATGAACAGAAAGTACGAAGGAAACGGTCTTCACTGACCAGCGAGATCGTTGAATTGTTCTTCTTATTATTGCCCCATACCTCCCTGCCGGAAGGGTACGCCGACGAAGCTGGAAGAGTCAAGTTGCCGCAGGGAATCGTATGAAAAAAAGAAAATTTTAGAGAATTTTAAGCACCAGACAAACACTTCACAAAAGATTGAGCCATGGAACGCATCAGTTGGCTGTAAAGAGCAGTCCCCTGTTCTAGATTGAAACCTAATGGATCCAGCAGCCCGGTGTGGGCATCAGTCGCTTCGATCAAAACTTCAGTAGATTTAGAAGAGAACTGAGGTTCACTAAACACGCAAGCAACGGAATGTTGATCCATCATCTTTTTCAATTCTCGCAATCTCTTGGCACTAGGTTTCAGTTCGGGATTCAAGCTAACCACACCAACAGCCTGAAGGTCATAAGCTTTTTCAAAGTTCACGTAGGCATCGTGGAAAACCAAAAATGAGCTTTGTTTAAAGGGAGCGAGCACGGCTCGGAGCTCTTCATCAAGCCCCTTCATTTCAATCCCAAAGTCCACTGCATTCTGCTGATACTTCGCTGCGTTGGTGTGGTCTAATTCACTTAATTTCTGTGCCAAATGAACAGCGATTTTCATGGCGTTTTCAGTGTCCAACCAAAGATGTGGATTAAAGGCTCCATGATCATGGTTATCGTGCTCCTCATGATCATGATGTTCTTCCTCACCCTCTTCTTCATGCCATAAGAAGTCTTCATCATCCCTTATTGGCCAAAGCCTTAATCCCGGTATGATGTCCAGTTGAACAACGACGGCCCAATTGGGAATTGCGGTCAAAGCCTTATCCAAAAAGGCCTCTAAGCCTGGCCCCACCCAAACGATGAAATCGGCTGATTGAAGCGATTTAGCTTGAGATGGTTTGAGGTTACTATCGTGAGGTGACGATTGGGTGAGAAGAAGACTAGGCTCTGCAACCCCAGTCATCACTTTGCTCAAAATTGAGTGGATAGGCTTGATCGACGCTACCGCTTTTGGCGCCGCTTGCGCTTCAACCAAAAAGAACAAAGAAAAAAGGAAGCAAACAAAAGTCGATTGGGTTTTCATCTTAAGCCTTAGCAATTCAAATGTTTAAGAAAATGTTATGTTATATTATTACATTTCGTGCTAGTTAGAGTAAACTTCAGGCAATGACAAGATGAAAAGAGATCACCACCATGTCCTTAGTTGAGTTGAAAACGGCCGGTCTCTACCGCGACCAACGTTGGCTTGTTCGCAACATCGATCTGACTGTCGCAGCTGGTGAAATAGTCACACTTATTGGGCCCAACGGGTCAGGCAAATCGACAACAGTCAAACTGGCGCTCGGCATTCATCAACCCAGCGAAGGAACGGCGCTACAAAAGCCTGGCCTGAGAGTGGGTTACGTACCCCAAAAAATTGCTGTCGATTGGACCTTGCCGCTCACTGTTCAACGACTTTTGAGTTTGACGACTAAACTCAGTGTTAATGAAACTGAGGAAGCCCTTGAAAAAGTTGGCATCCCTCATTTGGCCAAGGCAAATATCCAAACCCTCTCAGGTGGCGAATTTCAAAGGGCCTTAATGGCAAGAGCCATCGCTAGAAAACCTGACCTTTTGGTTTTAGATGAGCCAGTACAAGGTGTCGACTTCGCAGGCGAAATTGCCCTTTATGAATTGATCAGCCAACTGAGAGACAGCCTTCAATGTGGCGTGCTGCTCATTTCTCACGATCTGCACATGGTCATGGCTTCAACCGATAAGGTACTCTGCCTCAACGGTCATCTCTGTTGCCAAGGAACACCCAAAGCCGTGTCAGAGAATGACGAGTACAGACGGCTGTTTGGTGGTAGAGCCGCCGACGCAATGGCCGTTTACAAGCATCACCATGACCACACTCATTTGCCCGATGGTCGTGTTCAACATGCCGACGGAACGGTCACGGATAACTGTCACCATGAGGATGGCCATCATGTTTGATGATTTTTTTACAAGGGCTTTGCTGGTAGGCATCGGCGTAGCTGCTATCGCAGGACCGCTGGGTTGTTTTATCATTTGGCGGAGAATGGCTTTTTTCGGAGACACGCTTGCTCACTCGGCTCTGCTAGGTGCAGTCGTTGCTGTTCTGGCTGAGATCAACCTGACCCTCGGGGTCTTTTTGGTTTCAGCTATGATCGCCGTTGCTTTGTACTTTTTACAGAAGAAACCTTCCCTTTCGTCGGATGCCTTGTTGGGCCTCTTATCTCACTCTTCCTTGGCGATTGGACTGACAGCATTGGCTTTTATGACTTGGATAAAAGTTGATCTTCTGGGCTTTTTGTTCGGCGATATCCTCTCCGTCACAAAAATCGATATCGTGATCGTTTATGCAAGCGCCCTTGCCATACTGGCGCTTCTGCTGCTCATCTGGCGTCCCTTACTTGCGGCAACAGTCAACCCTGATTTGGCCCAAGCCGAGGGAATGAACCCAGGAAGAGCTAACCTCATCTTCATGCTACTGATGGCAGCGGTCATCGCGATCTCAATGAAGATTGTGGGTGTTTTGTTGATCACTGCATTGTTGGTTATTCCAGCTGCTACTGCGAGGCGATTTGCTGCTAGCCCCGAAATGATGGCAGTCATTGCCGCCGTCATCGGAGTTCTCTCCGTTGTCACTGGCCTGCAGGCCTCGCTCAATTGGGACAGTCCTTCAGGGGCTTCAATTGTGGTGGCAGCCTTCGTTTTCTTTCTAATCTCTCTGCTACCATGGCGTCGTTTCAAAGGGAGCCTTAACAAATGAGCGAGAAACTAACTAGTAACCAAGAACTTGTTTACAACTGCTTAGAAACTGCTCAATCACCACTCACAGCTTACGCAATTCTTGATCTTTTGCGTGTCAAAGGACTGAAAGCACCTTTGCAAGTCTACCGCGCCTTGGACAAGTTACAAACCCTTGGGCTGGTCCACCGTCTTGAAAGCCTGAATGCTTTCGTGACATGCAGTCATCCGCACCCCCATGGCCCAGAAACACTGGCCTTTGCCATTTGTGACGACTGTGACCAGGTAACAGAGTTTTCAAGCAGCGAAATTTTGAATGGTCTTTCCGCCTGGGGCAACAGCCAAAAATTCAGCCCACGCAAAACCACCATTGAAATCTCTGGCCTCTGTGACACCTGTACTCAGAAACCAGACTAGAGCGACGACCTAGATCGTCACAACGATATTGCCGACATGTTTCTTTTCAAGAAAAGCTTCCTGAGCTTTCCCGAGATCCTGTAACGGAAATGATTCAGCCAAAAGTGGTTTCAACAGACCTTGCTCAATCAGTCCAACGATCCGCTTCATGGTGCCCGGAGGAACAATAGTAGCACCGGTAAGCTGCAAGTCTTTGTAGATCAGTTGACGCAGATCGAAGTCGACCATGGGCCCAGCTATAGAACCCGAAGTGGAATAGCGACCACCTTGTCGAAGAGCATTAATCAAAGGCATAAAGCCAGCCCCACCAACGACATCTAAAGCGACATCTACAGGGCCTCGTGCTGCCTCGCGGATAGCTTCTTCCAAATTGGGCTCATTGCGATCAATAACAACATCTGCACCCAATGCTTTCAGGTGCTCAGCTTTTGAGGTCGCCGCTATGCCAATCACGCGCGCACCGCGCAGTCTGGAAAGTTGAATAGCTCCCGATCCAACACCGCCGGAAGCGCCAGCCATCACGACGGTTTCACCGGGCTGAAGATTGGTTCTTGCAACAAGGTTTTCCGCTGTTGTGTAAGCACAAGGAAATGTAGCTAGTTCCGCGTCTGTTAAATCACTTTCCAACTTAATGGCATTCTCTGTCCGAACTTTTGTATACTCCGCAAAACCACCATCACACTCTGAGCCGAAGTAGAGCGAGCGGGTTGTATCCATCCAGTCGCCGACACCCAGTAGCCAGGGATCAATCATGACACGTTCGCCTAGGCGGCCGTCGCCAACGCCCTCTCCCACGGCCACAATTACGCCAGCGACATCTGCACCCTGAATCCGAGGAAAAGTAATTTTTGAGCTTCCCCAGCTGCCATCTGCATCGTCGGCTTCTTGGAAACCACCTTTACCGCCATCGTCGGTGATGCCATCGCTGACAGCTTTGGAATACCAGGCTGTTCGAGTGTTAATATCAGTGTTGTTCAGACCACAAGCACTAACACGGACGACCACCTCACCTGGGCCCGCTTGTGGGGTTGGCCAGTCTTCGCAGTAATCCAACTTATCAAGGCCACCGTGTCCTGTGAGAACAACAGCGCGCATTGTATCAGGTAACATCGTATCAGATAACCTCGCCATGACTGATCACCTTAAGAGATTTGTTAAACATGCACCCGGTGGCGCACGTCACCTTCGCCATAAGGCATAGATTGAAACTTGTCAGTAGAGAAAACATGCTTCCATACCTTGGATGCGGTTAGCCGTTCGAGTGCTGCTGGATACTCCGGTTCTTGTTTCTCATCATCACGCAGAGAGAATATCAACATACCGCCTGATTTCGTCACACGAACCAATTCATCAAGAGAATGGGGCGGCGCATGGCGCGGCGTAATACAACCGGAACACAAAGTGGCGGCAAAGGTGTCTGTCTCGAAACCAAGCGTCTCGCCCATCGTCATCCGATGAAGCTCTGAATAGAAGCCTTTGCTGCGAGCAACCTCAAGCATGCCCTCAGACAAGTCCATGCCCACAATCGGTTTATAATCCAACAAGGCCAGCGCTTCTGACTGTATCCCTCCTCCGCAACCGGCATCCAAAATCGGGGCTGTACCCAAAGGAACGAAATGGGTGAAGACTGTCGAAATCACCTGGGGAATTCGATTGCCATCACGACAAAGGTCCGCCTCATAGTCACTCGCCCACTGGTCGTAAGCCTCTTGTTGTTCTTCTGCAGACTTTGCTTGGTAGCTCTTAGCTACAGCCGGATTAGCCACGTTTAATCTCCTTAAAACACAGAGTTATCTCGAGAGAAGTCGAGGGATCTCGTTTGGTAAGAAATAGATCCCTCGACGTC
>CAJQQJ010000414.1 GCA_905480445.1 uncultured Alphaproteobacteria bacterium
CGAGGTTGCTGTCTTTCATGCTACTGGTATGGGCGGGATGGCTTTCGAAGCATTGGCCAGAGAAGGTTACTTTGCCGTTGCACTCGATCTAGCATTACCGGAGCTAGGTAACCTGATGGTGGGTTCAGTTATTAACTCAGGAGAGGATCGTTTGACCAACGCAGGCGCTGCTGGCATTCCCCAAATTGTGTCAGTCGGCTGCTCTGACTTGATTGATTTTGCCGGATGGCAAGAAATCCCAGAAGCTTATGCTGATCGGCCTTTTCATGCCCACAACCGTTTGATCAAGTCGTCTGGCTTATCCGGTGATGAACGCAGGGCCTTGGTACGTGATATTTCGGCTAGGCTTGACGGCGCCAAGGCACCGGTACATTTTGTGATGCCAACTCAGGGTATTGAGGAATGGGATAAAGAAGGCCAGCCGGCTCACGATCCTGAGGCTCAAGCCGACATGCTGGACGAAGTACGCATGTCCATTAATGTACCGCTGAGCGAAGTTGACTGTCACATCAATGATCAAGGTTTCACGGATAAGGTACTTGAGATCCTGGATGGATGGATTGCTGATGGAACAGTGAAGGTTTAACCAAAGCCTTCTGAAACTTCCTTTGGGGTTGTGCGAACCAGCCGTGAGGTCTTAACTGCGGCTTGGCGGTGTTTAACGGCCTTTTGGTAGTCGGGATTGCGTATCATTGAAATGAAAGCCTCGGCACTGGGATATTCTGCAATGAAACAGATATCCCAATCCTCTTCTTGTGGGCCGATGAACATCAATTGGAACGATCCACTCCAAACAATCTTGCCACCTAGATCTTTGAAGATCGAGCCACTATCGCGTCCGTAAGCTGCGTAGGCTTCTTTCCCTGTCGTTTTTGTGCCGTTCTCATAGACTGCTACATCATTTAGTTTAACGAGGTTCAGCATGTGGATCTTCCCCTCTCGAGGAAGATCTTTGAACATACCGAAACGTTCACGGTCGGGATCGATGAAGTTTTCCATTTAGCCTCGTCATTGCGCTTTGTTGGTCTGTGAAAGTACAGACTAACTCGTGTAGCTAACGACTTCAAATTCTATTCCATCGTGATCTTGAAAATAGAAACGACGTCCTGGTTCATAATCGCCATGAGAGTTGGGTTCGAACCCAGCCTTGATCACACGTTGCTCTGTTGCATCCAGGTCATCAACGGTGATCCCAATGTGGTTAAGCCCGGCAACATGACGATAGCTGTCATAGGAAGGGTTTTCTTTGTTCAAACCATAAATCGCTAAGTATGAGTTTTCTGATCCGACATGGATCGTAAAACCTTCATGGATAGCCTCTCCTTGCCAACGGATTTTCCAACCAAAAACGTCGACCAGCATTTGCGCTGTTTTTGCGGGATTGTTAACGGTTACGTTTAGATGTTCGAGCATCGCAGCAGACATAATTTCTTCCTTCAATCTAAGTTCATTTGACAGATCTTAGTTCCTCAAGCTAACTTGAGGTCAAGATATTTTTTTAGAAAGATTTTCCTATGAAACGCACTGATGTTTTATCGATTGGGCAACTGGCAGAAAGAAGCGGTGTCGCTGTTTCTGCTATTCGGTTTTATGAAACCAAGAACTTGATTGCCTCTGTGCGTAACAGCGGGGGGCAGCGAAGATTCCTGCGGGCCGATATTCGTCGCCTGTCGTTTATTATGATCGCTCAACAGTTTGGGTTTACTCTTGAGAAAATCTCCAAACTTCTTTTGACCTTGCCGCAAGGGCGAACGCCAAACAAAGCGGATTGGACCCGGATCAGTAAAGTTTTCAGATCTGACCTGGACAGTCGCATTGAGACTTTGGTTAAGCTGAGAGACAACCTTGACGGTTGTATTGGCTGTGGTTGCTTATCGCTGGACCGTTGCCAACTGTACAATCCAAACGACAGTGCCGCCGCTAAGGGCAGGGGACCTCGATACCTGATGGGCGACACGCCGGAACCGACGGAAAACTAACCCGCAGTTAGAAACCGATTTCAGTTAGGACTTACTTGAACTAGGTTGTTGGTACTTACTTCTACCGAGAGTCTCTCTAGTGAACACATTGTTACTCTATCTCACGACTATCTTTGTCTGGGGAGCCTCTTGGATTGCCATTAAGGCGCAGGGTAGCGTCGACCCAGAACTCTCTGTTATTTACCGATTTATAATCGCGGCGGCCTGTATGTTTTTTTGGTGTTGGGCCAAATCACTGCCAGTTAAATTCACGAAAAGAGAGCATTTCTTTATAGCGATGCAAGGGATCTTTCTTTTCTCAACGAACTTTTTCTTCTTTTATCATGCTTCATATTACGTAACGACCGGTTTGCTTGCCGTAATTTTTTCGATGGCATCCACTATGACATTGATCATACGATCGGTTTTGTTACGCCAATTGCCTCGGCCTTTTATCGTGGTTGGAGTCTTAATGGGAGCAACCGGCATTGCCTTAATTTTTTGGCCCGAAATACAAACGCTTGATCTGGGAACTTCTGCAGTTAAGGGGCTGCTGTTGTCTATTCTTGCGACCTGTTGTTTTTCGGTTGGTTCAGTTTTCTCTGCACGCAATCAAAACGCGGGGATTTCAGTAAGAGGCGGCTCTGCATGGGGAATGGTCTATGGTGTGATTTGGTTGAACATACTTTTGTTGTTTAGAGGTGGCAGTTATCATTTCGACTACTCAGTGACCTATGTATCAGCACTGCTGTTTCTGGCAATGTTTGCGACAGTCGTCGGTTTTGCTTGCTACTTCGCTTTGCAAAAGCGTGTAGGTGCGGAACAAGCAGCCTACACCACGGTACTTTTTCCAATCGTAGCCTTGGCGATCTCGACGGTGATTGAAGATTATCAGTGGTCTCTGTTGGCCTTCTCCGGCGTTGCATTGACCCTGTTAGGCAACTTTTTTGTGCTGTCTAAACGCTGAGAAATTCAGTCGATATGAGCCTTTGCAAGTGCCAGTCTTTGACCGAAACCAAAAAGAATGTAAACTGCCCTTTATCATTGATGAGGAGGATTAAATGATCAGTAAAGCAACCAAAGCTATTGTCGCGGTTTCGCTGGTGAGCTTGGCAAGTTTCTCAATAGACAGCACAAGAGCAGCGTCATTTTCTTGTTCAAACCCCAAGACTTACGCCACTATCACCATCTGCAATGACAGTGGTGTCTCCAAATTGGACAGCCATCTAGGCACAGCTTATTCCAAAGCGCGTTCCTATCATAAGAATAGAGGCGCAAGCTCCGATGCTCGTGCCGTCCGCAGGGAGCAAAAAGATTGGATCAAGGCTCGTAATCTTGCCTGCGACTCATCTGATCGAAAAGCACCTAGAAACTACTGGCCTGAGCAATGGCAGTTTGATTGTTTTTATAATGAGACAAGATCTCGCGTGGAAAGTTTGATCTGGGAGCTGCCGAAACAGAACTGGCCAAATTCCTATTACAATTGGTGCAACACTTACGGGTTTAATTGCTAATGCGATTGGTTTTGAACGTTGTCCTCTCTCTAGCACTCGCCAGCCCTGCAATCGCTGGCGAGAAGGCAGCCGAAGAAACTACCTACAAACGTGCGGTTGATACAGTTGCTGAAGATCCCGCTGGTGCGGATGCAGGGGAGGGCGATGTTGACGATCCGACCCTCTGGTCTGACACCTACTTCAACCCGAAAACCGTGCCTGATGAAGTTCAGATATTGGCTTATCGACCATTAGATTGTGAAATGCCAGAAGCTGTGGCGGCTTTTGGCGCTAAGGTTCACAAGTTTGATGTGAATTCCTACTTCTATCTGGTGCCTTGCCGCACGGGTGATTTAAACATTGAGCACTATCTCGCTCAGGTTAGTCCTCGCCATGAAAGTTACGCTGAACTCCATGACTTTGAATATCCAATTAGCTTTAATCAAGATAATTTCACTT
>CAJQQJ010000415.1 GCA_905480445.1 uncultured Alphaproteobacteria bacterium
TCGCTTCACGCCTGCGGCCTTGCATAATTCAACGCCAGCGATCCATGTGGAGTGCCCCCAACCTTTACGTTCTGCAAACTCTTGCTCCGTAAAGCAGCTGTCGTAGATTACAACATCGCTGCCTTTAACAAGATCTGCGATAGTCTGGTCAACCTCGCCAGGTACATGCTCCGTATCGGTAATGTAACAAATCGAGCGTCCATGAAAATCGATTCTGTAGCCAGTTGCTTCACCGGGATGATTCAATCTACACGTCGAAACCTTGATGTCCTTGTTGTCCAGAGAAATGGTCTCACCCGCTTTAAAGCCGCGATAATCGATCTTTCCTGGAAAGACCTCTGTGGTTACGGGGAAAAGAGGTGGCGAAATCATTTTATCAACGTGGCTTTTGACTGTCTCACCATTGATGTGCCCTGCCCAGATCCTCAGTGTCGCTGAATTTTTGAAGAGTGGAGCGAAAAAGGTGAGGCCGCTTAAATGATCAGCGTGAGAATGGGTCAAAAGCAAGTTAAACTCGTCTTGTGTGCTGTCTACCAATGAACGCCCAAAAGGCAGCAATCCTGAACCGCCATCAAGAATCACAATATCGTCGCCGCACTTGACTTCCACACAAGCAGTGTTGCCGCCATAGACCGCCATTTCGGGGTCAGGTATTGGCAGGCTCCCTCTAACACCCCAAAAACGAAGGCTGAACGGTGGTTTAGAGCTAGTCATCAGGCCCCATCAATTCACTAAGTATGGAAAAATCCTAATCCTTGCGGCTCACAGCAGCAAGTTTCGCGTTTGTATTCTCAATTCTGGAGACCAGTTCACGCATAACCTCAAGTGCCATCGTCGGAAACTCTTTGATCATGTTAATGAAGACTTCCCGCGTTATGCGGAGTGCTTCGATCTCTTCTGTTGCTTCAATCGTTGCCGTGCGAGGCGTATCACTGATAATACCCATCTCGCCAACAAAAGAACCATCACCAATCGACGCAACTGTAATCTGTTGATCGCCTGTGTTGAGGTTAACGTCGGCGCGCCCTTTTAAAATAACATAGGCCGCATCCGAATCATCACCCTGATGAAACAGAATTTCGCCCGGGGGGAAGCTAACGCGCTCACTCGCGAATGCTAAAAGCTTCAAACGCGCGGCTTCGATATTTGCAAACATCGGAACGCGCTGTAGGGTTTGGACTTCCAGATTCAAACTCAAGTTTCTATCCTTAACCTATTTGATAGTTCATGCAGCCACCATAGCAGCGAAGGCACCATTTTTAGTTTTGAGCTCTTCAGGTGTCCCTTGTTCAACTAATCTACCTTCTTCAAGATAAGCAATATAGTCAAATTCTTCTGCCAACTCAGGTGATTTTAGCACAGAAATCACGCCGAAGTCTTTCCTGTCTTCTCGAATTCGGTTCAAAATGTCTCTTTCGAGCCTATCATTTAGGACAGAAGTCGCTTCGTTCAGGATTATGAGGTCAGGTTTTTTCAACATGACACGGGCCAAAGCTGTTTGAACTTTTTGCACAGCCGAAAGCTGTTTACCCCCAGATCCAACATTAAACCTCAAGCCAACATGGTAAATTTCATCGCGCAAGCCAAGCTGATCAAACACCTCAGAGATTAGTTTCTCGACTTTTGCTTGGGCGCCAGATTGACCATGCCCGACACGACCAAACAATACGTTATCCTGAACATTAGCTTCACTATTGTAGAGTTCCGGGTTGTAAAATTCGACGAATGAATGGTCTGTGTCAGTAATGTTCTCAGCAAAGTACTTGCGAGCCACAACGATCTTGTTGCGAACTTCGTCGTCTAACAATCCCAAACGATGTCTGGGTTCCACGTAAACAAATGGAAGACTCAGCAGCATCCGTCGATCATCGCGGTTCATACTGTCGTGACCCGAACTATGCCAACGCGCGATAATTTTTTCGTATTCCCCCAAATCATCAGAGGAAATGAAAGAGAACTGCTCAAACAACTCGTGGCCAGGTGGTAATCCAGCGAAGATTTCGATCATAGTTTCTGCAATGGTTACGCCCATTTGCAGCAAATGTCGCCTCAGTTTAGACGTTCTAATGACCTCACGGATATAAGGATCGCCTGCCAGATTACGCTCTTGGAATCGATCCCCGACTGGTGTTCCAAACAGCAAGTTTTCACCAATGGAAGCATTCTTGTTGTAAATTTCTGGATCAAAAGCCTCGATTAGGTCCGTCATCGCCTGCTCATGCAGGAGTTCACGCATCAATGTTCGTGCTTCAAGGAATTGCCCTGCTAACTCAGGGGAATTTTCGGCATCGACCTTTCCACGCAACCCAAAACTAAAGACGTCTCCATCGAGCTGGACGATCGATAAGACTCTTAAGATCTGTTCTTCCAGATCGTCTGGCCCTGTTGCACCCGCTGAAGAATAGTCAATCCAATTTGCGTTGATATCATCCAAGGAACTTCCTGTGCGGCGTGCCAAAGTAAGTTCTGCTTTACGCTTTATAAGATCTCCTGTTCCGTAATCAGCATCCCCTATTGGGCGGTGTTTTAATCCATAGACAATGTTGTCAAAGATTGTCCCCTGGAACAACACCGCCTCAGGACCCAGGTAAGAGAACCGGCGTCCACTAATGGCTTCTGGCATATCTTCCAAATCATGCCCAGCGATAACGACTTTACCACCAGTCGGCCACTCGAAGCGGGCCATCATTCGCCCAAACGCTTCTTTTCCGCCACCGAGAGGGCCGACGACAGCGATATGAGACTTGAATGGTTGATCCAAATTGAGCGCCGTCAACAGAGGCGGACCGCCTGCCCTGTCGTTTACAGTAACATTGGACAACAGGAGTGAACCTTCGAGCGGCGCATCCGTTCCAAGGCCGGAATTTTGAGT
>CAJQQJ010000416.1 GCA_905480445.1 uncultured Alphaproteobacteria bacterium
GCGCTGCCGATGAAACTGAAAAAAGCCACCCGTGGATCAGTTACAAGGCGCTCAGCATCTTCGATTGATTGAGGCAAGACCATTTGCGCCCAATCAATCGGCAAGCCTGCTTGATGAAGTATTTCTATGAAAGAACGGCACGACAGCGGCGTATCATCCGATGGTTTCACAATTACCGGACATCCCGTCGCGACGGCAGGCGCCACCTGATGAGCAATCAAGTTGAGGGGATGATTAAAGGCGCTGACCGCCACAACAGGGCCAATCGGCTCCTTGCGTGTAAAAGCCATGCGTCCCGCAGACGAAACCGTTGTTCTCATGGGGATGACGGAACCCTGATCCACACGGACAGTCTCAGCCGCCAAGCGAACAGACTCAATGGCGCGACGTACTTCCACCCTAGAATCGAGTAAAGGTTTCCCTCCTTCACTCGCCGCCTGTATCGACAACTGTTCAAACCTACCTTCCATCAACACAGCAGCACGTTCTAGAACGTCAATCCTCTCCATCAATGGTAACCAAGTCGAACGATCCGCAAATAGTTGCTCTGCCTTCTGCAGCGCCGCCTCAATCTCCGTCGACGAAGAGGTTGGAAGACTGCCAATTACTTCTCTCGTAAAGGCAGACTTCACCTCTAAATTCCGCTGTCCCAATCCCAATTCCCCGTTTTCAATAAAATGGTTTCGGTCGAAGACACCATAGCTAGCGGTCAAGCTCTCACATTACAATCCACCCTAACGGAATAGTTAAGCAACTTTACTGACATAGGCGTGATGAAAGAATCTCGACAAATCACGGACTTTATGGTCAACCAAGAGCTGAGAATTTTTTAGCCGGATTGAAGATGACAGCACATATTTGGGTCAGAGCCGAAAACAAAGCCAACGAGCGCCGTGTAGCCCTGGTGCCGAGCGATGCAAAAGATCTTATCGCTGCGGGTTTCACAGTCACTGTCGAAAAGTCGAGCCAACGAGCGATCGCCATTGAAGACTTTCAGGCTGCTGGTTGCGCCATAACTGAAGAGTTCAGTTGGACCGGGGCTCCAGAGGATGCTTTTGTTTTGGGCGTGAAAGACCTACCCAAAGGCACTGAGGCTTTGCCACATCGACATATCTACTTCGGTCACGTCTTCAAGGATCAGCCAGGCTGGGAGCACACCCTTGGACGTTTCGCCTCTGGTGGCGGCACTCTTTATGACCTTGAATGCCTCGTCGATGAAACAGGCCGCAGATTGGCCGCTTTTGGGTACTGGGCTGGTTATGCCGGTGCGGCCGTCGCCACACATGTTTGGATCGGCCAGAAGCAAGGCAACAACCCTTCGCTCGCTTCAGTACACGACTATCCCAATCGGGACGCGTTGGTTGCTGAACTATCCGAAGCTCTCGCCTCCATCGGTGAAAAGCCTTCTTTGGTCGTTATCGGTGCTTTGGGGCGATGTGGAACAGGTGCAACAGATCTAGGTGAACAGCTCGGACTTGAAGTCAGCAAATGGGACATGGCCGAGACTGCCTCGGGTGGTCCCTTCCCAGCCTTGCAACAGCACTCTCTATTCGTGAATGCTATTCTGGCTGCTCCTGGTGTTCCCGTTTTTGTTGGTCCTGAAGATATCAAGGCTTCAGACCGCAAACTCTCCGTCATCTGCGACGTTAGTTGCGATCCTGAAAGCAGCTACAATCCAATTCCGATTTACAACAGAAGCACAACATTTGACGATCCTGTCATCCGCGTTTTAGATCAGGATACACCGCTCGATGTCACGGCCATTGACCACCTCCCCTCCATGCTTCCCAAAGAAGCAAGCGAGGACTATTCAAGGCAACTCACACCTGTTCTCATGGAACTCGGCGAGCCCGAAGAGGGCGCTTGGGGCCGAGCAATCGAACAGTTCAAGAAACACACAGCAAGGATTTAAATCATGGCACGCATTCATTGGTTAGGCTCTGGCCTATCAACCGTCCCTGGCATTCGCCGTTTGATCGAACGTGGTCACACTGTCACTGTTTGGAACCGCACAGTTGAAAAGGCCGAAGCAGCCACTGCTGGTCTGACAGGCGATTTTGACATCAAAGCTTTTTCAATGGAGGCTTTCGAAGCCGATCTGCAAGCAGGCGATCTCGCAGTCTCTATGCTGCCTGGCGATTTCCATGTTGCGGTGGCTGATTTATGCCTAAACACAGGCGCTAACTTCGTTTCTTCGTCCTACATTGCTCCGGAAATGAAAGCACTTGATGCGAAGGCCAAAGAAAAAGGCCTGACACTAGTTAATGAAGTCGGCCTAGACCCTGGCATGGATCATATGATGGCTCACGTGCTGATGGATGATTACCGCTCATCTGAGGTTTTTTCTCCTGACAATGAGCACTACTTCCGCTCCTATTGCGGCGGTCTTTCCGAGGTCAAAAACGACTTTTGCTACAAGTTTTCCTGGGCTCCTTTAGGTGTTTTAAAGGCATTGCGTTCGCCCTCAAAATCCCTATGTGATGGTGAAGTCTACAACGTAACCCGCCCGTGGGACGCTGTTCAGGACTACACGCTTGATCTACCAAAGGGTCGCGAGACATTTGAAGTCTACCCAAACCGAGATTCATTTCCATTCATGGAGGAATACGGCTTCACAGAGGACTGGAACACACAGCTCTTCGTACGTGGTACTCTGAGGTTTGGCGGCTGGTCTACAGCTTGGGCTGACGTTTTCAAAGAGGTCGAGACATTGGAAGGCCCAGAGGGCGAAGCACGCCTTGTCGAGCTCAGCGAAGACCTTTGGCAGAAGAATGCACTCAACGAAGGTGAGCATGACCGCGTGGTTCTTTCGGTTGACCTATGGGCCAAGAAAGACGGCAAAGAAGTCTACAACAAATCCTATCTGATGGATGCTTACGGTGACGATGAACACACCGCTATGGCGCGCCTTGTTTCTACTCCCGTCTCCTTCGCTGTTGAAGCGGTGCTGAACGGCGAGATTCCCGCTGGTGTGCACGCTGCACCTCACGCTCAATCAAAGCTGTGGTTGGCTGAGCTGAAGGCTATGGGCCAAGACCTGGGCATTCTTGACCACCTAAGCTAACGCTGTTGTTTACAACTGAAATTCTTTGAAAGAAGCACTGAATGACGAAACAAACCCTGCTGGTTACTTCAGCAACTGGTCGTATTGGCAGAGAGTTGGTTGCCAGAATGTCGAAAAACGAAAATTTCAACGTCCGTGCCTGCTTCTTCAGTGCCGACAAAGCTGACATGCTCAAGGAACTTGGTGCTCACGAAGTTGTCAAATTCGATCTTTCCGACGAGGGAACCTGGGCTGCTGCTTTAGACGGCGTTGACGTCGTTTATTCTGCATCTTTGGATCCCATGCTTGAGGGGCATTTGAGCTTCTGCAAAGAACTTGGCAAACGCAAAAACCAAATCAAACATGTGGTTCGGGTGAGTTGCATGGGGGCTGACACGAACACAGCCTCCTACGATGCCGACCAACATTCTTCACGTCCTGGTGCCGCTATTCCACTTATGTTGCAACACTATTGGTGGGGCGAAAAGGCTCTCATTGACGAAGGATTGAACGTTACCGCTCTTCGTAACAACTTCTTCATGAACCACCTGCTCAAGACCGATAGCGAAAGCATCGACAATAAAGGCTGGTTCTCTAACCCTTTGGGCAACACAAGAAACTCATTTGTGGCAACCCGTGACATCGCCGAAGCTGCCGCAGTTGTGTTCGCCGATGGCCCGGCAAGACACGCAAACAAGTTCTACGACCTCACCGGCCCAGCCCCTCAGTCTATGGCAGAGATCGCAGCGGATCTGGGTAAAGCCATGGATAAAGAGATCGAGTATCGCCCTCAATCCATGACTGATTTCGAGAATGATTTCGGAGCAACAAGAGCTGAGTTCTTTGAGTACTTAGTGAATGGTTTCTATTGTCGGAGCAGCCCTGATTTCTACAATTTGACAGGCCACAAGCCAACGTCATATTACGATTATCTGACTACCAAAGGTGCCAGCGGCGAAACGGGCTTAGAAGAACTATGGCAAGGCAACCTTTGGAAAAAGGGCGTTGACGCCATGAAAGAAGCAGCCGAAAAGTTAAAGTAAGTCTGGCTAACACCAGACATGCGGAGAGGTGGCGGAGT
>CAJQQJ010000417.1 GCA_905480445.1 uncultured Alphaproteobacteria bacterium
CCTGAGAAAAACTTTGCCCGACAAGTGGCACGAGTTCCGAGACACTGTCTCTGACAACTTTCGTATCGTATCGTTCGACCAGTACAAAATCATTTGAACCCACAAAAATCAGGCCAATTCAGGCGCAGGAGTATAACACAAAAAGTACTAGCGACACCAAAGTCAGCGTTGGATTGCATAACAGCTGGCGAGTAACCGGCAGCATCCAATTGTTTGATAATTGAATGCCAGCGAACACCCGCCGCGACGCGGTAGGTTGATTTGGCCTTATCCATTTCCAGAAAGTCATGGTCAAAGGTGATGGCGCGACCATCTTTTGGGATCGCTTGCCCACCCATAGAATGTCGAGCAGCCCCCATTGCCACTGACTGGCCTTCTGCTTGTGCGGTTTTCAACTGGGACCTGATTTCTTCAAGCAAGCCAGTTGAAGGATCTTGCTTCGCAACGAAGTGATGTTGGATGGCGGTCTGGCTCAGGCCAGAAGCATCGTTCAAATAGAGCTTTCCGTCAGCTGGCTGGAGCGATTGTGTTCCCGCCATGCTCGGCAACTCATCACCATAGCGTTTCGTGCCGAGCCCCCCCAAGGCAGCGCCGCCAGCCAATAGAAAACTTCTTCTCGTCCACTTGCCCATCGGAACCCTCGGCTTTTGTTATTATGTATGTTTCAATACATAAATATGAACATTGTTCATAAATTCAAGAACTAAATCATTTTTTGCACAATTTTCTTACGTCTAAAACTTATAGTTTTACTTTATTAACCGGGCAATAGCCTTGAAATCAGGATGTTCCGCGGTAGCCAGCCACTCAAAAACCACCATCTCTGTGGTAACGAGCTCGGCACCATGACTGGCCATCCGGTGTAAAGCTGCCTGCTTGTTGCTTTGGGTTCGAGACCCGACGCCATCTTCCACGACATAGACTTTCCGGCCTTGGCCGAGCAATCCAAGAACCGTTTGCGCCACGCAAACATGGGCCTCGCAACCAACAACAATAAGATCGCGCTCCTTGCCTATCGCTTCCGAAAATCCGGCCGCTGGGCTAGAGTCGAACGTCATTTTCTCGATAACAGTTAGGTCTGAAACATCAAGTGCTTCCACGGTTGGACCTAAGCCAGCTGGATTTTGCTCCGTTACGACGATGGGCACATCAAGCTTGCGCGCTGCCTCTATGAGACGACTAGCGTTGAGAATGACTTGGTCGCTCTGATCAATGGCTGGCATCAACCGTCCTTGAATGTCGATTACAACTAGGAGCGATTCCTCTCGTTTCATCAACAAATGGCTCATGATTTGGCTGCTATCAGTTTCAATTGATTGTCTAGATAAGAATGCATCAGTAACTCTCCTGTCGTATCAAACAGCCTCATCCTGCCTGTGTGTTCAAGCAACAACATACCCGATGTGTGAGCGAAGACGCCTGCTGTCAGAGCCTTGGCTTGATCTTCATCTTGCCCAAGATCGAGGAAAGCTTGGTTGATCGGTGCCAGTGCTTCCCACAGTTGATCGTTCAGCTTGTTATCTCGTTCCTTGCCCAGGCCCACAGGCGACATACCACCTTTGAACAAATAGAAACCCAGATCCAGATCGCGCGGGTTGGCTGCGTAAAAATAATAGAAAGCCATCGCTGCGCGCCGCAGTCGGTTTTCTAAGTCGGTTTCAGATCTGAAAGCGGCATTAACCTTTTTTGCCAATGCTTCCAAAGACTCAGTCAGAATTTCTGCGTACAAAGCTTCCTTGGAATCGAAATGAAAATAAAGTGCAGCCGGTGTGTACCCAGCTTCCTTAGCAATACCACGCAGGGAAGCTCCCTCTAAACCTTCCGATTCAAAAACTCTGCGGGCGGCCGCAATGATCAAGTCACGTTTGCTGTCGCTAGAGGCTAGGTTTTCTTTTCGCTTAACTGCACGGCTTAGTGCCATTTATGTCCACTCCAAAATCAACTTGACAAAATTCTAACACTGTTCGATTTTCTACGTCCAATTAAAACATGCTCGGACTTGATCGATGTTGATGACCGCCGCTGACTATAGAGACTCCTTACGCAGCCTCAAGCCAAGAGTTTTTGTCGAGGGACAAAGGGTAGAATCGGTTGCCGACGAGCCCAAGCTCATTCCTGGTATCAACGCCGTCGGTGTGTCCTACGACCTGGCCCAAGTAGCTGAGCTCAAGCCAATCATGACGGCGACACAGCACAGTTCTGGCAAAACCATCAATCGTATGATGCATATCGACCAATCTGGCGACGACCTGTTGAACAAGTTGGAGGCCGTGCGGTTCATGTGTAAGATCTCTGGCTGTGGCCAACGCTACCTCACCCACGACGGTTTCAACGGCGTTTACCAGGCGACCCAGTTAGCAGATGATCGTTACGGCACAGACTATCACCAACGCTTTGTTGCCTATATGCATGACGCGCAAGATCGCGATCTCGCGATTGGGATTGCGATGACAGATGCCAAAGGCGACCGTTCTCTCAAACCCAGTCAACAAGCCAACCCTGACACTTACGTCCACATCAAGGAGCGCCGCAAGGACGGTATTGTCATTTCAGGCACCAAGGCCATCGTAACAGGTGCTGCTTACATGCATGAGTTTCTCCTCATGCCTTGCCGTACTCACACGCCAGAAGATGCCGACTGCGCGGTCTGTTGCGCGGTGCCAATTGATGCTGAAGGAGTGACCGTGATCTCCAGACGCGCTGGTCGGCCCGGTGAAGCAGCCGCTAAGTTCTCAGCCAAATACGGCCAAGGGACGGGCGTGGTCCAATTCGCAGACGTCTTTGTGCCCTGGGACAAGGTCTTTATGGCGGGCGAGACTGAAGAAGCGGGATACCTCACGACCTCTTATGCCAGTCACCATCGCCAATCCTGCATCGGTGCCAGAGCCGGTTTCGGTGATTTGCTCATCGGTGCAGGTGCACACATGTATGAGGCCAATGGATTGGACGCTGACAAACACGGTCACATCCGCGAACAGATGGTTGAGCTCATCAAAATCGTTGAAGGCTTCTTTGCCTGCGGCGTAGCCTCATCAGTTTACTGTGTGAAGGATACCTCCGGTGTTGCCATGCCAGATCCCGTCTTCTCCAACATTGGCAAGCTGCTGCTCGCTACACAGATTTACGACATGCACAAAATCGCCCACTATGTGTCTGGTGGCCTGATCGTTGCACTACCAGGACCGGATGAGGATCATAACCCTGAGACGGCAGCTTCCCTCTCAGCTGTTTTGGGTGCTCGGGCGGATATACCCTACCAGCAGCGCGCTGACGTGGCACGTTTCGTTGAGGACTTAACTGTTTCTGATCAGGCCGGATGGTATTCAGTTATGTCACTACACGGTGGCGGGTCGCCAGAAGCGATGAAACGTGAGATCTGGCGCAATTACCCTGTCGACGAGAAGAAAGATCTTGTCTCCTCCCTCCTCGACCACGGTGTATTGGACATGGGGCAACGTATTTCTAAGCAGCCGGGTCGCTGTTGTGTCACTGGCTGCCAAGTACCTGAATTGCCAGGAACGGATGCTAGGACAACAAAGCAGTTAGAATCCGTTGAAGTCGGGTAATCTTAGCCTCAACGCTTTTGATCCGCTTAACATTGACCGTTGCCCAAAGCCTCGATAGGCTGAAGGTGAGGGAAATGTTTAAGAGGAGGATCAACATCATGTCTGCGAAATCATCTCTATTGGGAATCATCAAACAGTCGGCTTATCTGTTTGCATTCAGCCTAGCTCTGGCCATGCCAACTTCCAGTGCCTTGGCTTGCGCTTGTTGTGCAGATGCCGGTGATCGCCACATTTCAACCGTACCCATTGATGATTACAACAAAGATATCTTGAACAGCTTCCGCTTTGCTCGAGAAGCGTCGCTCTACTTGACTGCGGATGAAGAGCAATCCCGTGGCATCATTAATCCCGACGACAGTTACGATTACTTTGTTGATGTCAATCTAGCCGGAGAAAACTGGGTTTTTTCCTTCAGCGATCAGCCTGGAAACGTTGGAACACTAACCCTCGCCGCTGGCTCTCTCATGCGAGAATCCGCTATTGATACAAAACCAGAAACTCAAACCTCTGACAGCTACAGCCCAGTGGAACTTTACAAAGAATTCGAACTCTCCGGCGCGGTTTCAGCGACAGGGATTTTCGCCCCTGGCTACACAGATCTCTTGGTTGGTCATCTCGTCTTTCACGGCCTTGGGAACGGTTGCTCGGACGCTTCTCAGTTCACCAACTGGACACTGAGTGTTACTGGGCCTGAGACCGACTTTCGATTCTTTGGTAAGCTCGCTAACTAGAACCGAAGAACACCTCGATGTCTGACCTCCTGTTTTACTCAATGCTAGCCTTCTTAGTGACCCATGAACTTGACGCAATGCGGCGTCATGAATGGCGCTTGTTGCCGCTAACTTCATTTTTGCCAGAGAAAACAGGCGAACAACTTTTTATTTGGGCTCACGTTCCCTTAATAGTTGTGATCATTTGGTTTGGCTGCTTGGCGCCGGACTCAATCTTCAGCCAAGGCCTTTCCGGCTTCGCCATCTTCCACATCGTCATGCATTGGTTTTACCGCAATCATGCTGCGAATGAGTTCACAGGATTTACGTCTTGGGCTCTGATAATCGGACCAGGCCTGTTGGGTGCCAGCCATCTGATGACACTCCACCTATAGAAACTACACAAGAGCGGCGAGACACAAGCCCTATGACCGCTTTACAAATTCCGTCAGAATAACGATCTGTTGACCATTAATCCGGCCTTCGATGTGGGCTGCGTTGTTAGAAACCAAAGATATTCCGCGTACAGCAGTGCCGCGTTTGGCAGTGAAGCCTGCGCCTTTGACGTTCAAGTCCTTAATCAAGACGACGGTGTCGCCAGCAGAAAGCTGCACACCATTGCTGTCGAAATGTTTGACATCATCTAAGTCATCGTTCTCGATCAAGCCTTGTTCAGCCCAGACTAAAGTCTCTTCATCTAGATAGAGCATATCAAGCGCCTCAGCAGCCCAACTCTCGCTTTTGAGCCGGTTTAGCATGCGCCATGCAAGGACTTGGACAGCAGGCACTTGGCTCCACATGGATTCTATCAAGCATCGCCAGTGATCAACGTCCTTAGGCACGAGGCCAGACACTTGCTGGTCACAAACCTCACAGAGCTGAACAACTTGATCTAACGAACCGTCAGAGGATGGCGCTACTTCGTGAGGGCACAGATTGTCCTTGCTGCTGCATAGTTCACAGCAGGCATTACTACGCTCCGAAAGATCGCGTTCTAAACTCATCGATTAGCTTCTATAATTTAAGGGGTTTACGCCGCGACATGCTGGTTGGTGACGTAAGTCTTTAGGCTGTATTCGACCAGCAAAGAAAAATAGCAGGTCTGCTTCAGTTGCGCTTTGATCACCGCTTCTAAATCCTTGATCAGCGCCGCCGTAAAGGCCTCATCGCGGTGATCTTTCGGCAGCAGAGAGACCGAAATCAGAATGTGGGTGTGATGATAAACATCGGTGGGGTAGGCCCTGCATTTGCATTCCCCGGCATTGGGATCCCGCGCATTGATTGTGTCTTCGATTGCGGCGAAGATCGCTTGCGCGTCAAAATCGAGGTCGCTCGAATGTTTTAGTTCTGCATGCGGCATCGATAATCCTTATTGGTCTATTTAGGCTTTGCCAACCCACTGAAACAACAGCTCTCTGGCCAATCCAGTTTTGTCGTCTTTCTTGATTTTTCTGACTATTCGCTTACTGCGAAAACTAGCCTGCAGAATTTCGGCTTCCGTCAAACCCAATTGCGCCATCAAATGCAGCGTGGTTCGCTGTCCCTCGTCTAAGCCCTTTTCCTGCTCTTTCTTGAGATAACTGACAAGACGTTTGCGCTTTTGCAGTTGATGGAAGTGATAGATACCATAACCGAAGAAGGCAACCATTGCAGTGATAACAGCAGACAGATCAGCAATCTGTTCAAGCATCATACTTCCTTTCTTCGATCTCCCGGCGCAGGCGGCGTCTCAACTGGGCCTGCAAAACATTGAGCAGTTGCCATCCACTCTTGAGCTACCGCTCCTCTAACTTCCAAAGACGTGTCCGCAATGTTGCGGGTTTGGGTGACA
>CAJQQJ010000418.1 GCA_905480445.1 uncultured Alphaproteobacteria bacterium
CTTCAAAAAAATGATCAAAGTTCATGGCAATGCCCCACATTCAAAGACGTTAACAAAAAGATACCATCATTCTTTGGGCTTGTTAAAGACCTTCTCGCCAATGCGTCATCATAACTCGCAGAAAAACTGCTTTTCGAAGAACTTCTATCTAATTGATACGCTTACCTGTGTTTGCATTGACGTGAACCGTGATCAATTGTTTTTTCTTGGTGAGCAATTTGATTCGGTAAGCGGCTACACCGCTTCGAGTCACCAAACGTGCATCAATGACTTTAGCCTTGTGACGCTTCTTGAGACGCTTCACGATTGGGCCCAGTGGCTTGCTTTGTGCGCTGGCCAGTGTAGACAGACTAGGAACAGTCAAAAGGGCAGCAAAAACGGCACCTAGGGCTCTTCTTGTAATCTTTTTCTCTAACATGGCTGTTTGGCTCTTTACTGTAAATTATTTAGAATTTTAACGACCTAAGCAGACTAAACTCCGCCCATTGTTTCTAACAATTTATCATACTATCCTGAACAAAGTCTGAATGGCGCCTACCATAACGATTTTTTGGCTCTTTCTGGCCACTCTTTGTCGTATGATTCACCGTCGACCTCTCCAGAAGTCATAGAGGACAAAATCTGTCCTGCTGTTGGGAGGCAGCTACTATCAACGTGCTGCGAAGCATCCCAGAGTTTTGACCGAACGATGGCTCTTGCGCATTGAAAATACAATTCTTTGATCTGCACAACAATAACACTGCGAGGTTCCTGCCCTTTGACAGCAAAGGACGCCAATAGCTCTGGTTCAATAGATAGGTGGGCTTCGCCGTTGACTCGAATGGTCGTGCCTGATCCAGGAATCAGGAAGAGCAAAGCAATCCTGGGATCGCGGACGATGTTGCACACTGAATCGACCCTGTTGTTGCCCTTACGATCAGGAATCATCAACGTTTTTGAATCAAAGACCCTGACAAACCCGGGTAAATCGCCGCGTGGTGAACAGTCCAGTCCCTCCGGTCCGACTGTTGCAAGGGACACGAAAGGTGAGGCCTCGATAAAGGTTTGATACTCCTTCGTGACCTTATCACTCACCTTGACGATTGAGGCTTGTCCTGGCTCTCCATAGATCGATTGAAGTTGTTCTACGCTTGTAATCTTGGACATGCTTTGCCTCATTCACTTTTGAGGTTTTCTTTTGCGGCTTCTTCTGCTGACCCAGAATGATCTTTGGCCTCGGCTGGCAGTTCTTCGTTGCTTTCAGTGTCGCTTGGCTCGGTCAGCACCAAGTCGTCATAAGGGCGCTCAAAACCCGAAAACGCTAAACAATGGAAAAGAGAACCGCTTACGAGTCCTTGGTCCTTGCAATCCTGATGAACGATCATTTCATCACTTGTTTCATAGATATGGTAGGCATCTATGACAAAGCGACCTTCGAAATCATTGAAATTCCCATAGCGGTCAATCTGACCTTTTAGGTCGGGGTAGACCAGCTCAAGAGCATTTTTCAGACTGTCACCTTCAATGAAGTTGTCAGGCAGCTGGTCGAAGGGGCCATCATAGTAGTTATTGTTTTCGACATTGCTGGACTTAACACCAATTAGGATTTTACGGTCATGAACTTGATCATTGTAGTAAGCAAAGGCGGTCCTTGAACCGATGACAATGTCGCCGGCATAAGAGTGGGGAACATAAACTTCAGGAACGAATCCATTCTCGTTTAAGACGTAGAGGAAATACTTGTCGACGGGGTTGTGTACCAAAAACAATGGAATGCCAGATTCATCCCACATAGGTCCTATGAGAACTTCGTTCGCGGCGAGCTGGTTAGTTTTAGGTTTCTGGTCTCTGAGATCGTTCAGCGCGAACTCAACGGTTTTATCACCGAAAGAGATTGAGTAATTTAGCGCGTCCACTCGCTTTACTTCGACACCGTCTTCACTATTTAACGGTTTGTATTCAGAGAGAAATTCTTGGCTATATTCGCTGACGACAGAATAGTAAGCGAAGTGTAACATGCCCTTATCGCGGTCTTTGATATCCAGTCTCATGTTGCCTGCGAAATGAGCGCCATCATGGTAGAATTGGAAATAGTAGTAGCCCTCCGTCGGTAGGACCGTCACTTTCACGGGTAATTGGCTAAACAGGAAACCAAAGACATCAAGTTTGTCTCCCATATCTATCTCGAGCCGTTGGCTATATTGAGCGGCATAATCCTCGATAAAACGGACTTGCTTGTTTGAGGTGCTATCGGCAACAGCGATCTCTGTTCCAACCCCGATCATAGACAGCGAAAAAATGGCGGCAAGCAACTTGTTTCGGATCGGCATAGAGCCCTCCATAATGAATTCGTTTAAAGTAAGGGGGAGGGACCGCTGTCGTTACACAGCAGTCCAAATCTCGATTAGTAAGCTAAACTTACTGGAAAGTCACACCAGGCAACTTGAATATTTTCTGTACAGGGTCGAGCGGTTGGGGCACGAAAATTTTCGGAGTTAAAGGTTTAATCTTAATGTTCGACCTAGTTGATGAGTGGGTTTGTAGCCCAGACTTAGTGGTAGTATGAATGTCGATGTTCGAAATTGCGGGATTATGCACTTTCGAAGTTTTTCTATTGTGCCAAGACGACTTGTACTTCTGATGCACCCGAGAGATCACTTTCCTATGGCCACTTGAAACCGCGGGATTATGAACTTTCGTCGTTTTACTGTTGTGCCA
>CAJQQJ010000419.1 GCA_905480445.1 uncultured Alphaproteobacteria bacterium
GGACTTGATCTCGGTTGGCCAGTTTACCTTTCCACCAAAAACACGATTTTGAAGGCCTATGATGGTCGCTTCAAAGATTTGTTCCAGGAGATCTTCGAGCTCGAATTCGAAGAAAAATTCCAGGCCCGTAATATTACCTACGAACACCGTTTGATTGATGACATGGTTGCTTCTGCGATGAAGTGGTCGGGAAAATTTGTCTGGGCTTGTAAGAACTATGACGGCGACGTCCAGTCTGACACCGTTGCTCAAGGCTTTGGCTCGCTGGGTCTTATGACGTCTGTTCTGATGACCCCTGATGGCAAAACTATCGAGGCTGAGGCGGCGCACGGTACAGTAACGCGCCACTATCGCCTTCATCAGCAAGGTAAAGAAACTTCAACGAATCCAATAGCGTCGATTTTCGCTTGGTCTAGAGGGCTTTATTATCGCGGCCAATTTGATTCCACTCCCAAAGTTGCCAAGTTCGCAAAGGCTTTAGAGAAGGTTTGTGTCGATACTGTCGAGTCCGGCTCAATGACGAAAGATCTGGCTCTGCTAGTTAGCCCAGATCAAAATTGGCTCACGACAAACCAATTCTTAGAGAAATTGGACCAGAATTTGCGCCAAGAAATGGGGATGTAGGCCATCCGAGTCAGGATTGCCTTTACCTCGCCATTTTTTTTGTTACAAACTGCCTCCAAAGAAATTGGAGACTTTATTATGCGCAAGCTCTTTGCCTTATTAACTATTGGAATTTTCGCTTTTATGACCAGCACAGCTTCTGCTCAGACACCAGACCCTGAAAACGTTCTGGTATTGGAACTCAAGGACGGCCTCGTTTATATAGAAACCTTGCCCGACGTAGCACCAAACCATGTGCGCCGAATCAAACAATTGGCACGCCAAGGCTTCTACGATGGCATTGTTTTCCACCGTGTTATGGACGGTTTCATGGCCCAAACAGGTGATCCGACTGGAACTGGTCGAGGTGGTTCTGGCCGTAATATACGCGCGGAGTTTTCTGAAATTTCCTTTGATCGTGGAATCTTAGGAATGGCCCGATCACAGAGTGAAGATAGTGCTGATAGCCAATTCTTCATTATGTTTGCACCAGGCACTTTCTTGAACGGCAAATACACTGTTTGGGGACGCGTGGTTCAGGGAATGGAATTTGTTGATCTTATCAAAAAGGCGCCGGCTGGCAGCCAAAGTGGTCAAGTCGATGGTCCAGACAAAATGATCTCAATGAAGGTTTTGGCTGATATCGAAGACATTACTAAAGAGTATATCAAGTAGCTTTGACTGCTTGCAGAAAAATTTAGGTCCGGTCTTTCTGAAAGATCGGGCCTTTTTTATGAGGTGATAAAATGGAAGACTTCTCAAACGCTGCGACTGCTTTGTCTGGCCCTATGATTTTGCCAGCGAGTGGTGAAAAACCAACGAAGCTCGTAGTCTTTCTTCATGGCTACGGAGCAGACGGTAATGACCTGATCGGCTTGGCGCCACACTTCGCTCAAGTTTTACCATCAGCTGCTTTTATTTCACCGAACGCGCCACAGCCCTGTGACCTGAATCCAATGGGTCGCCAATGGTTTCCGCTTCAAACAATATCGCCCGAAGAGCTGGACGTGGGAGCGGCAGCGGCCAGGCAAGAGGTCGACAGATTTCTTGATGCAGCGCTTGCTCAGTTTCAGTTAGAGGATAGTGATTTAATCCTTGTTGGATTTTCTCAAGGCACGATGATGTCTTTGGAGGCTGCACTCAGACGGACGGCACCGGTTGCGGGTGTCGTGGGATTCTCGGGTGCTCTTGCTGGTGAAGACAGGTTAGCAGCAGAAATTAAGTCAAAACCATCGATTCTGCTGATACATGGCACAACCGACCCTGTTGTGCCATTCGAGGCAATGGGACGAGCCGAAGCAGCACTAAAGGCACAATCTGTGCCAGTTCAAACGCTTGCTAGGTCCGGACTGCAACATGGCATCGATCAAGAAGGTTTGATGGCCGCAGTTGCTTTCGCCCAAGCCAACCTGAACTAATCTCGGCTTTTTGACCGAGCTCTGAAAGATAAGGCCGCTAACACGAGTGAAGCTAATGCGTTGTAACCGGCCATTGAAATGCCGAACAACAAAAAGGCTGGCTTTCGGCAGTCGACCCTTGCGGTGTTCATTAGGTTGTTAATCTGTTCATCAAGGCTTGCCCCGAGTGTTGCAGAGCTGGAACAGCTCGCTGGGCCAGGCCACCAACCTTGTTCAACGCCAACGTGATATAGCCCCAGCCCAATTCCGATCAGGAAAGTCGCTGTGATTGCTAGCAACAACAGCCGTCTGAAAACGATTGAAGCATCGAAAACCACCAAGGTCGCCAAAACTAGCGGAATGCCGACGTAATAGGGGTATCGTTGCCAATGGCAGAGCTTACAAGGCTCTAGCCCGCCAATGTATTGTGAACCAAGCGCTGACCCTATGACAGCTGTTGCTATCAACAGTGTGAGGATCAACAGTTTCTTAGGTGAATAAAGCCAATCTGTCATAGCGATCATAATAGCTTGAGGGCTGCGAAACCGCCAATCAAAAGTACAAAGAATGCAAGGGTTAGCCAACCAAGATACTTTTCAATAAAGCTTTTTATGAAAGCACCAAAATACCAAAGTAGAGCCGCAAGCAGGAAGAAACGTAAGGCTCGACCAACGATGGATGAAACAAAGAAGGTTAAGAGGTTCATTTCTGCGACACCCGAAGCAATCGTTATTACTTTGTATGGGAAGGGTGTCAGGCCGCCGCCAATGACGATCAAAATACCATGCTCGTTGTAGAGGCTGCGGAAATGGTCAAATTTGTCGGCATAACCATAGAAATTCAGAATTTGCTGCCCGATCGTGTCATAAAGCAAGAACCCAATTCCATACCCCAATAGGCCGCCCAGCGAGGTAAACAGAGTACAAATCCCAGCTAACAACCAGGCCCTCTGGCGAACTGCGAGCACCATTGGGATCATTAGAATGTCGGGTGGAATTGGGAAAAAGGAAGCTTCAATAAAACAAAAAAAGGCCAGCGCCCAAATTGCATAAGGCTTGGCGGCAAAGGACAGAGTCCAATCATAAAGACTTCTAAGCACTCAGACGGCTCCCAGCTCGTTTGTTTCATGTTCCGGGTCTTTTATAGAAGAATTGCGACGAATATGAATAAGTTCAGATAGATGTGAGACAAAAAATTGTTGCCAAGATTTAGGCGACCTCGGAGACTGAGAATTGAAAGAAACCAGCTCACGAGGCCAATATGCAAATCCTCGGACTGCACAAGAACGTTTATAACCTTTATTCTTGGGC
>CAJQQJ010000420.1 GCA_905480445.1 uncultured Alphaproteobacteria bacterium
AGTCATGTTGATCCCTGTTCGATAAGGGATGTTGTAAATCATGATTGGACGATCGGTTGCCGAAGCTGCTGCCTCGAAGTGTTCAAAGATACCGTCCTGAGATGGGCGGACATAGTAAGGACAGGTTACCAAGTAGCCATCAATAGGGGATTTGTTCCACTCTTGAATGTCTTTTACTAGACTTTGAGTATGGCTGCTTGAAAGACCGAGAAAAAGGGGGGGACGAGTTTTCTTCTCTCCCAGGACTTCATTGGCGAGGTAGATCAATTGGTTCAGTTCTGACTTGTTGAGCGTCATCCCCTCACCGGTGGTAGCACCCAAGATGTAACCATCAATAGCTTGGTCACGGTAATGCTGAAGTAAGCTTACAAATGAGCCCTTATCAAGCTCACCATCCAAAAATGGAGTGATAATTGGCAACCATACACCGCCAAACCTATGTTCTATTCTCGTCATTGTTTTTGTCCTAAAGGCCGACGGCTGGACAAAAAAAAGCCCCGCTCAAATCGGCGGGGTTTTTGTTAATCGATTAACTCAAAAGTTTAATGCACGAACGACCATCCCCCCGGTAAAGGAGGTTTTTGTTTCACTGCAAATGTTGCGACTAAGTTAATCATGAGAAGAGACTAGCAATAGAATAGATAAAGGGTCAAGAGGTTGGTTCAGGAAGGTTTAACCAACGTAGACCGCAGCAGCGCTTGCGAAACGCTCGAACTCACTCTTGCCTAGAATGGGGACCTGCACCCACTCTTTCATCGCGCGCCCTTTACCAGAGGGATCCCATAACCGAGCCCCTTCAATGGCTAGCGCCTTGCCATGGATTGGACTGGGAAGTTTAAAGACAACCGCTTCTTGATGAAAAGCAATCGCAGCTTTGCCACCGACTTTGACACAAGGCTTGCCGAACATCTGGCCGCTAACACCATCATGTTCAGCAGCAAGAAATAGGACCAATCCCTCATAGCGTTCTTCAATTGTCATTGGTTCAGTCCTTCTGAGGGTTACGTCTTCTCTAATAAATTTACCCCCTTAGGTAAAAATAGAAAAGGCCGACGTCGAATGAGGTCAGCCTTTCCGGTAATTGTTTGTATTCATTGCATTATTAGACAAAATTCAAAATGGCCAAAGACAGTGCAAAAGCAGTGAACAAGACCATTAAATCAACAGCAACAACAGCAATTCTGGAAAGCTGCTGCACAGCTTGATGTAAGCGGGAGAACATATCATGCTCATCTCTTCGCTGGCCTTTGGCGCGGAAGAGAGAACCACTCAGTTACTTAGAGGCCGTCTCTTCGCGCGCTCATCGCTAGCGAAGCCTTTCTTTTTGGGTAAAAAATGACGACTGAAACGGACAAGGCCCGTAACTCCTCTGGTTAAAACTGGTATTTTCGTAGCCACAACAGCGCGTTGTGGTATCGCAGTTTATAGAAACTACGAATCCACATTACAACCGGTAATTTTATCAAATCGCAAGATAGCAACGATTGATTACAGATTAGTTAATCTTTGAAAGAAAAGTGCGTAAAAGGCCACAAACGGCTAACTAAGCTACCCGCTCTGCGCCGACAATCCATCCACCACCGAGGACTCTTTCACCCTGATAGAAGACTGCGGCCTGTCCAGGAGCAATCCCATGATGGCTTTCAACCAACGCAATCTCCGCCATGCCGTCTTGAGTCAACGTGAGTTCTGCCGCAATCGGCGCCATGATCGACCTCAATTTGACTGAGATCTCAAAAGGTTCATTCTTTTTGAGATCTCCAAGCCAATTGACCTCTTTGACATAGATAACATTACGGGCAAGCGCCTCTTTAGGACCAACAATAACCTGTTTAGCTGCTGGCTCTAGTTTCACAACATAGAGCGGATCAGCCGTGCCGCCTATGCCGAGGCCCCTGCGCTGGCCAATCGTATAGTTAATAATACCCTCATGCTGCCCCATGACACGCCCATCAATATGGACAATATCACCGGGGTCGAGCGCACCCGGGCGCATTTTCGATACGATTGCTGCATAGTTACCGTCAGGCACAAAACAGATATCTTGGCTGTCTGGCTTGTCAGCAACCACCAGACCCATCTTTTCTGCGAACGCACGGGTTTCAGACTTCGGCTGTCCCCCAAGCGGAAAGCGCAGCATATCCAACTGCTCTTGGGTCGTAGCAAAGAGGAAATAGCTCTGGTCTTTGCTGTCATCGAAGGCCCGGTGCAGCTCTGATTTACCATCAGCATTGAGCTTACGCTGAACATAGTGACCTGTGGCTAAGACGTCGGCATCCAGATCTTGAGCAGTCGCGAGCAGATCGCGGAACTTGACGGTTTGATTACAACGCACACAAGGAATCGGTGTTTCACCGCGCATATAAGAGTCAGCAAAATCATCGATCACGGCTTCACGAAAGCGACTCTCATAGTCGAGCACATAGTGCGGGAAGTCTAAGTCAGTGGCCACGCGGCTGGCGTCATAGATGTCCTGACCAGCACAGCAAGCACCCTTCTTCTCTAAAACCATTCCATGATCATAGAGCTGGAGCGTGATGCCGATAACGTCATAGCCCTCCTCCTTAAGCATGGCCGCCACCACAGAGGAGTCAACGCCGCCAGACATGGCAACAACCACGCGGGTATCTTCAGGGGCTTTATCGATGCCAAGTGAATTCATGGGCTCTTCTTGGGGTTTGAGGGGCTTTTGCGAGCATATAGGGTCTTTGACGTCCAAAAGCTAGGGGCTTGACCTAGCCCACTCACGCCTTAAGCTAATAAACAGTCAGTTTTAGGAGGAGGAACAGAGATGAGACAGCTAGCTTTGGCATTCGGCCTTTTTGTTTTCATGTTTGCAGCGCTCGGGAACAAAGCCCAAGCTGAAGACATAGACCTAACCTTTCTATTGATCAGTGACATCTACGAGATGGCCAACCCAAAATCCAAACGCGGAGGCTTCGCACGGGTTAATGCAATCGCCCGGGCTGAACGTGCCAAGGGTGGTAACTTGATCTATGCTCATGCCGGGGATTTCCTCTCCCCTTCCCTCCTTTCAGGTTTCGACAAAGGCGAGCACGTGGTTGAATTGACCAACGTTGTTGCACCCGACATTGTTGTGCCAGGCAACCATGAGTTCGATCACGGCAAGGAAACCTTCCTTAAGCACATGCAAGAGCTCAATTCCACAATCCTCTCTGCCAACCTACGTCGCGCTGATGGCACCAAAGTGCCAGGCATCGAAGATTCAATGATGGTGACTTACGGTGACGCCTCAGATCCCATGAAAAGCGTAAAGGTCGGCATTGTTGGCCTAACTCTCGGCGACACACCCGATCTGTCTAGTCCCGGTGATTTGCTGTTCGCGGACTCGAAAGAAACGGCTAAGGCACAGGCCGAGGCCCTCAAGGTCGCTGGTGCTGATATTCTCGTTGCCATCCTCCATGAAGACATCGCCACTGACCGAGATCTCTATGATGGTGGTGTTTTCGACTTTGTACTCTCTGGCCACGACCATGACCTAACGGTGAACTACAACGGTCGCTCCGTGATGGCGGAGCACGATCCGAAGGCGATCTCGTTGTCGCTATTGATGTCACCTTTTCCGTCAGTGAGAGACGTGGCAAGCGCCGCGTTAAATGGTGGCCCAACTTCCGCATCATTGATTCAGCCACTGTTGCTCCAGATCCTGAAAGCCTGACCTTGGTCGAAGGGTACCAGGCTAGCCTCTCAAAGGAGCTTGATGTACCAGTTGGAGTAACCACTACTGAACTTGATTCCAGAAAACCTGTTGTGCGCTCTGGTGAAGCCGCAATCGGCAACCTGATTGCTGATGCCCAGCGCGCCGTTCACAAGGCGGACATCGCAATCATGGCCGGCGGCGGTATCCGCGGTAACAAGATCTATGATGCAGGCACTGAGCTCACACGCAGAGACATCCTGACCGAATTGCCCTTCGGCAATCTCAACATCCTATTGGAAGTAACAGGTGAGACTGTGCTAGCAGCTCTGGAAAACGGCGTTAGCCAGATGGAAAGCGATGCAGGACGCTTCCCTCAGGTGTCTGGTATGAGCTTTACCCTTGATGCCTCTGCAAGCGCTGGCGGTCGTGTGAGCAACGTAGTGGTTGGTGGGCAGCCCCTCGACCTAGCAGCGAGCTACACACTAGCCGCTAACGACTATATCGCTGGCGGCGGTGATGGTTACAAAATGCTGAAAGGCTCGAAAGTGTTGGTCGGTGGCTTGTCAGCCAAGTTGCTCGCCAACGACGTCATGGCCTATATCCGCAAGCTTGGCAGCGTGTCACCAGCAGTCGAAGGCCGGATAACAATGAAGTAGGTAGTGTGAATTCTGAAGTCAGTCACTCCGTTTGTTTCTTCCCCGCACTCATTGCGGGGTCCAGCTTTCATCACACTGAATTTTGTGAATCCATTCACTGGCATTAGATTGAGTACAAGTATCCGCTCACCGACTCGTTGACCCATGGACCCCACAACAAGTGCGGGGAAGAATAGGAAAGTATCAGGGTGTAGAGATTCTTCGTCCTAACTCACATATCAGCAGACCCAGGCACCCTCACCTCAAGACCATCAAGTTCTTCCGTGAGAACAATCTGACATCCAAGCCGAGAGTCTGCCTCCCTGCCCTCAATCGCGTCGAGCATATCCAGCTCAGCCTCAATCGACGGCTCAAGCTTGTCGATCCATTCCGGCGACACAATTACATGGCAAGTAGCACAAATCACTGCCCCACCACATTCACAGGCCAAGCCCAGATCATGAATCTTAGCGGCATCCATGATGGTGATATCCCGACGCACCTCGTGCACCGTCTTTGCCCCAATGCGTTCGACAATAAGTCGAACCATAAGATCAGACCAACCGGCTCTGAGTTACCGCGGCCTCTACGAAGGACTTGAACAAGGGATGAGGATCGAAGGGTTTGGATTTTAGTTCTGGGTGGAACTGAACCGCGATGAACCAAGGGTGATCTGGGTACTCGACGATCTCTGGCAAACGGCCATCTGGTGACACGCCAGAGAACTTAAGGCCTTTTTCTTCCAACAGCTCCCGGTATGACATGTTGACTTCAAAGCGGTGACGATGGCGTTCAGAGATAGTCTCTTCGCCGTAGACTTTGCGGGCAAGAGTGCCCTCTTCCAAAACACAAGGATAAGCGCCCAAACGCATTGTGCCGCCGAGATCGCCATCGGCTGAACGCGTTTCCTTGCCGTCTTCCTTTTCCCACTCAGTCATGATGCCGACGATTGAATGGTTGGTTGGGCCAAATTCACTAGAACTGGCATCCTTGATGCCGGCCAAGTTGCGAGCCGCTTCCAACACTGCCATCTGCATCCCGAAGCAAATGCCAAAGTAAGGGATCTTGTGTTCGCGGGCAAAGCGTACAGCTTCGATCTTGCCTTCCGCGCCGCGCTCACCAAAGCCGCCAGGAACCAAAATTGCATGGACCCCTTGCAGACGATGAATGGCCTCGTCTTCTTTTTCAAAGACCTCTGATTCGATCCAATCGATTTTGACTTTGACGTTGTTGGCAATCCCGCCATGAATCAAAGCTTCGCCTAAAGATTTATAAGCATCAAGCAAGACGGTGTACTTACCAACGACGGCAATCCTGACTTCACCCTCTGGCTCCATCACGCGCTGTGCAATCTCTCGCCAAGGTCCCAATTCAGGTGACGGCGCGTCCTCCATGGAGAAGTGCTTCAATACTTGAGTATCGAGACCTTCTTGATGGTAGGCTAGTGGCACTTCGTAAATTGATTTCAAATCCAAGGCCTGGATGCAATTGGCTTCTGGTATATTACAGAAAAGCGCGATCTTGCGGCGCTCGCCCGCTGGAATTTCACGATCTGAGCGGCAAAGCAAGATGTCAGGTTGAATACCGTGGCCTTGCAGTTCTTTTACAGAGTGCTGTGTTGGTTTGGTCTTTAGCTCACCAGCCGTCGGAATATAGGGCAACAAAGTCAAATGCAGGAACAGAGCTTTGTCGCGACCTAGCTCATAACCCAACTGGCGAATCGCCTCCAAGAACGGCAACGACTCGATATCACCGACGGTGCCGCCGATTTCCGCGATTATGAAGTCTTCTTCAGTCACGCCTGAGGTGATGACAGATTTGATCTCATTGGTAACATGGGGAATGACCTGAACGGTCGCGCCCAGGTACTCACCACGACGCTCCTTCTTCAGGATCGCCGTATAGATACCACCGGTGGAGACTGAATCGCCTTTGGTGGCATGGACGCCAGTAAAGCGCTCATAGTGGCCCAAATCCAAATCCGTCTCTGCACCGTCGTCAGTGATAAAGACCTCACCGTGCTGATAAGGGCTCATGGTCCCCGGATCAACATTGAGATAGGGGTCGAGTTTACGCAAGTGGACTTTATAGCCGCGCGCCTGTAGCAGAGCGCCCAAAGCCGCCGATGCTATGCCTTTGCCGAGGGAGGAAACCACGCCGCCGGTGATGAAAATATACCGTGTCATGGGAAGACCCTCATCTGCGATTCTTTGACGAGTCGCAAGCACAAAATCGCGGATTCTATCATTTGTTTCACTCATTCGTGCCTTTGGTTGGCACTGTTACTTTTGGGCATCAAAAAAGGCCGCCAAAAGCAGCCTTTTTATCAACAGGATGTGGATAGATTATTCGACGGGCACATCGCCATCGAGAGAGTTCAGCAAGTTGTCTGAATCTGTTGTGCTGCCAGTTGTTGGCGCACTTTCAGTTGGTATAGCCGCCGGTTGTGAAGCAGAGATTTCGTCAGCGATCGATGATGTGCGGTTCCAGCCACCGGCCAAGAAAGCCAAAGCCAAGGATATGCAAATGAAAATCGTTGCCAATCCAGCAGTGATCCGTGTCAGCAAGTTCGCTGAACCACGTGTGGACATTAAACCACCGCCGCTGCCAGAGCCCATGCCAATACCGCCTTCGGAGCGCTGAACAAGAATGGACAAGACCAAGGCAATGGCCACGATCAAGTGAATAACGACGATAATTTGGATCATTTCGCGACTAACAATGTCAGTTTCTAGGAGATTGGCGGTTCTTTACTCGCTCTATCTGGAAAAGACCAGCCTAAATTACAAGTCCTAAGTCTAGATTCTAGGAGGTACCAACAAATCTTTATCCAGCTGCTCGGATTATCGGGAGGAAAGAATCGGGTTTCAAGGCTGCACCACCAACTAAAGCGCCGTCGACGTCTTTTAGCGCCAAGAGTGCAACAGCGTTGTCAGCCTTAACCGAACCACCGTAGAGAATTCTAATTTTCGAGGCATCACCCAGCAAATCGACCAATTGATCACGGATGGTTTCGTGCATTTCCTGAACTTCCGCTTCAGAGGCTGTCTTCCCCGTGCCTATTGCCCAAACTGGTTCATAGGCAACCACCAGGTTATCAGGGTTCGACCCGGGCGGGATAGAAGCCGCCAATTGTGAAGCAACAACTAATTCAGCCTTGCCTTCATCTCTTTCGTTTTCACTTTCACCGACACAAACAATCGCCGTCAGTCCAGAAGCGTGGGCAGCGGCGGTCTTCGAACGGATCAAACCACTATCTTCCAACCGCCCTACCCTGCGTTCAGAGTGTCCAACTATGACGTAATCGCAGCCGAGCGAAGCTAGAAGGCTTGGGCTGGTGTCTCCGGTGAAAGCTCCTGCGTTTGCTGCGCCGCAATCTTGAGCGCCCAGTTTGATGCTCCCTGCAATATCAGACAAAGGCGCGATCAACGGCATTTGTGGGCAAACAAGGACGTCACACTTGGAAAGATCGTCAGGCGTGATTTGGTTAACGAGAGACTGGATCAAATCCATTCCCTCTTCCAAATCGAGATTCATTTTCCAATTTCCAGCAATGAGCGTCTTTCGCACTTGAAACTCTCCGAATTAAAGCCTGATATCGCCTAAGCCTACCAAATTTGGTCATAATGGCTTGCTAATCGACTTACTAGCAAAGGAAAAGACTCCTGGCCAGCATCTGAGGCCTTTCAAATTTGACGAAGGCTTGCTATTTGCAAACCAACTTTGTTTCATTTTCAGCTCGGCTTTCCGCTGGGCTCTATTTAGACGGACAACGACAACCATGTTGACTGCACTTAAATCCGGCGCTTCGACCAGGATTGCCAAACTTTTTCTCGGAATGCTTGCCCTGACATTTGTCGCCTGGGGCGGTTCCGATTTCATCGCGAACTCTTTGTATGATCCACCTGTTGCGATTACCGTTGCTGGCAATGAGATTTCTCAAGATCAGCTGACTCGTCAGACCGCCGCTGTCGGACGACAATTTTCGCAAATCCTTGATCAGAAGTTCCAGACGACTCAAGACATTAAGGATCAGGGCCTAGATGAAACCGTGATCAACATGTTTGTGAACAACTTCGTTTGGGAACATGAACTGGATAACCTTAATCTTTTTGCGTCTCGCGGAGAGCTAAAATCAGTCATCCAATCAGACGATGAATATAAGGGTGCCAACGGCCAATTTAGTCCTGTGCTTTTCCAACAGAAGATTGTTGTTGAACGCGGTATGACTGAAGAAGCCTATTTGGATGATCTCGCGGGCCGAATCGCTCAGTCTCGTTTGAGGAATGCCATCAGTGGCGCAGACAAAATCCCCCAAACCATGGTTGAGCCACTATATAAGGTCCGTAACCAAGAACGAATTTTCGAGCTCTTTAAAGTTCCAGCACCTGATTACAAGGAAATGGAAGTCAGTGATGAAGAGATGGCGACGTTCTTAGAAGAGAACCAGAACCGCTTCCGTACGCGCGAATTTCGGGATGTCAGCTTTATCTCGGTTAGCCCAACACAAATTGCAGAATCTGTGGAAGTCAGCGACGAAGATGTTGCAAAGGCGTTTGAAGAACGCAAAGACGGTATGACTGTCGATGAAAAACGCGAAGTTGAGCAAATTGTTCTCGAAGACAAAGAAGCAGCGGACAAAGCCTATGAACGCTTGGTTGCTGGAGAAGATTTCAACGCAATTTCATTGGAACTCACCTCTGGTCCTCCAGTCCTGTTGGGTGATGTGCCTCGTCGTCAGATCGACGTGGAACTCGGTGACGTTGCTTTTGCACTTGCCGAAGCAGGCGTTGGTGCACCAGTCGAAACAGATTTTGGCTGGCACATCCTTAATGTAAAGAAAATCACTCCACCCTTCATTCCAAGCTTAGAGAACAGCAAAGAACAATTGATTGCGTCCCTTAAAGAAGAGCAAGCCGTTGATGAAGCCATCGCTCTG
>CAJQQJ010000421.1 GCA_905480445.1 uncultured Alphaproteobacteria bacterium
ACGGTTAGACTGTAAAGACGCATCCCTCATTGCCTTTGATTCGCTGCGTCATGACGCAAATGTCTTCGTCACGATAACCGAAGATGAAGGTTCCGCAGCTGTTGAAAAATTGGCAGAATACGATGTTGCGACAACATCCAGCGGCGGTGGTGGTGCAGCTGCGCTCTTTGTGAACGGCTTGGTTGATCTCGACGAAAGCAGCCATGTTCTTTCCATCATCTCCGAAAGTCCGGAATAGGGATTGTCAAAATGTCGATTTTTGAAAACCGTCTTAAGGCTCTGATCGGAAAACTGTCTGAACGTGACATCGATGTGGCGCTGATCACAGATGATGATTCGGTTTATTACTACACTGGGTACTACGATTACCTTCATATGGAGTTTGGTAGACCGTCAATTTTGGTTGTGACCAGCGACGGCAATTCTTTGTTGATCACTCCCTCCATGGAAATGGATATGGCTGAAGCAGCGGCGCGTGTTGACCGAATTGCAGCCTGGAATGATGGCATGGGCAATGAGTGGCGTGAGGAGCTACCGGCACTGGTCTCCGGAAAGGGCGTTGTTGCACTAGAGCCTGACCTGATGCCGCCCCTGGTGCGCAACTATGTCAACTCTCTCGTAGACGCTGATCGGCAAATCGACATCGTGCCGGTGATTTCTGACATGCGGATGATCAAGTCAGAAGAAGAACTCAACCTTGCACGCCATGCTGGCCAAGTGGCGATGGCGATGATGGCAGGTGGTCGTAGTGCCATCGCGGCAGGCGTGCCGGAGTTTGAGGTGGCCTTAGCGACTTCTCAAGCCGGAACTAGGAAAGCGGCCAAACTTTTGTCTGCTCACTATGATGACCATCGGATGTCGCCCAACACGCATTTCTTACAGATCATGGCATCTGGCCGTGACATCACGATGCCTCATCACCGTGCCTCCACCCGAGCGATGCAAAAGGGTGAGCCAGTTTTTCTGTGTTTCTGCGGAATGACAAACTTCCATCGTTTCAAACTTGGTTTTGACCGAACTTTTTGGATCGAAGAGATCGCAGAAAAAAGTCAAGCGGCTGTTTATCAGGTCGCCGTGGATAGTCAGAAAGCAGCCCTTGAGGTTTTGCGGCCTGGGGTTGCAGCAGAAGACGTGCACAAAGCCTATGCTGAAGTTATTCAGGGCGCTGGCTATGAGTATCCCTTCCGTTGCGGTCGTGCGACCGGCTTCTCTTTTCTTGAGAAACCTGAGCTGGTTTTTGGTGATAAAACCATCCTTCAGCCCGGCATGGTGCTAGCCGTTGACGGCTCTGTTTCGGTTGCCAAGACCTTTAGAGCCCAAGTCGGTGACTCTTTCATTGTGACTGAAGATGGATACGAGCCTTTGACTTGGTTCGATAAAGACATTGAAGACGTCATCATCGCCTAGCCGAGTCAACAATTGACAGCTGGAAAAACCCTTGGTCTTGAATGACCAAGTAAAGGTCGCATACCTTCATATGGCTTTGAATAAGACGGTAAAAGTGCCGCTGTCCTCCTCTGCAGAGTTGACGCTTGGCTAGGCTCGGTAGATAGTCCGTCGAAATTTAATGAGCTAATTGGAAACAGGTGCCCGAATGACTCGCTATTCAGCCTGGAGTGTATTCTGGAATGGCCTTACAGGCCAAAAGAACTGGGACCGTGCATGGCGCGATCCTGAGCCCAAAAAAGAATATGATGTTATCATCGTTGGTGGTGGACTTCATGGTCTAGCCACGGCCTATTATCTGGCCAAGAACCACGGCCAGAAGAACATTGCTGTTGTTGAAAAAGGTTGGCTAGGCGGCGGTAACGCTGGACGCAACACAACGATTGTGCGTTCCAACTACTTCATGAAGGGTAACCGCGAGTTTTATGAGCATTCATTAAAACTCTGGGAAGGTTTGAGCCACGACCTGAACTACAATGTTATGTTCTCTCAGCGCTCTCACATTTCTTTGCTGCATAGCCCGGGCGCTCGTGATGGTGCAGCCCGACGTTACAACACGATGCGGTTGACTGGTTCAGATGGCGAAATTTGGGGCTTAGACAGACTCAAAAAGGAAGTGCCTCACCTAAACTACAGTCCTAATTCACGCTTCCCAATAATTGGCGCCGCAGTCCAGCAACGTGCTGGCACGGCTCGCCATGATGCGGTTGCTTGGGGCTATGCCCGCGCAGCTGACCAGCTGGGTGTTGATATTATTCAACAGTGTGAAGTGACAGGCACAACGACCAAGAACGGTAAGATGGTTTCTGTTGAAACCAATCGTGGTACCATTAAAGGCAAGAAGATTGGCTTTGCAGTAGCGGGTAACACCTCGCGCCTTTGGCAGATGGCGGGTCTGGGTAAACTACCAATTGAAACCCACAAGCTGCAAGCCTTCGTATCTGAGCCGCTTAAGCCTCTGCTCGATCAGGTTGTTGTCTTTGGCGTCGGTGGCGCTCACTTCTACATTTCGCAATCGGATAAAGGCGGCATGGTCTTTGGCGGTGACTTGGATTGGTATAAATCCTACGCGCAACGCGGGAACCTACCGATTGTGCAGGATGTTGCCGAATGTGCGACGTCTATTCTGCCTTGTCTTGGCCGCGTAAGACTGTTGCGTCATTGGTCAGGCGTTATGGACATGTCCATGGATGGCGCGCCATTCCTTTGCAAAACACCGTTGGACAACCTCTACCTCAATGCAGGTTGGAACTATGGTGGCTTTAAAGCAAGCCCGGCCTCAGGCTGGTACTTTGCTGACCTTATCGCAAATGACCGCCCTCATGATTACATCGCTAATCATGATCTCAAGCGGTTTGAACGCGGTTACAATTTGGATGAACGCGGCGCGGGTCCTGACCCGAAACTGCACGGTTAAGGAGGCAGTAGAATGTTAAGAATTCAATGCCCTTTTTGTGGCGAACGTGATCACAGCGAATTCACTTACGGCGGTGATGGTTCAATTGAATATCCAGCCCTTGATGCTTCGATTGAAGAATGGACTGAAGCTGTCTTTATGCGCGAGAACATTCGTGGTTCTCAACTCGAGACCTGGCAGCATACATCTGGCTGCCGCTCTTGGCTTCTCGTCGAACGCGATACGATGACCCATGAAATTCATTCCGTCAAATTGTCCCATCCAGACATGGGTAAAGCGACAGGAGGCAACCGATGACCGCTAAACGTCTATCGACCGGCGGCCGTATTGATCGCAGCCAATCCCTATCTTTCAAATGGGACGGTAATATCTACAACGGCTATGCTGGTGACACTCTTGCTTCCGCCTTGATGGCGAATGGCGAGAACATTTTTGGTCGTAGTTTTAAATATCACCGCCCTCGTGGCATCATGTCAGCGGGTGTTGAAGAGTCCGGCGCAATCGTCACAATTGGCGAAGGTGCTAAGACCGACGCTAACGTTAAGGCTACAACTCAAGAGCTTTATGACGGTTTGGTGTCTTCCGGACAAAACGCGTTCCCATCTGTGCGCTTTGATTTTGGTGCTGTAAACAACCTGTTCAACAAGTTTCTAGCTGCAGGCTTCTACTATAAAACTTTCATGGGGCTGCCGCCCTTTGAGACAGGCAGTAAAGGCACTTGGCTGTGGATGCAGTACGAAAAAATTATTCGACGTGCCGCCGGTATGGGTCGCGCATCACGCGAGTTTGATCCAGATTCTTACGAGCATGGTCACGACTTTTGCGATGTAATGGTTGTGGGCTCTGGTCCAGCTGGCTTGACGGCTGCGTTGGAAGCAGCTGAAACCGGCCTGGATGTTGTGCTTGTCGAGCAAGACTTTGTACTAGGTGGTGATGACTTGAACCGAGCTGGTGACTCTGATCTGATCGCGGCGGTTGAGGCTTCAAGTGTGCGTGTTATGACCCGCACCACGGCCTTTGGTCTTTATGATTACGGCGTTGCTGGCTTGCTCGAGCGTGTGACCGACCACATGGCCGAAGCACCTGACTACATGCCGCGCCAACGTTTTTGGACGATCCGTGCGAAGTATACGATTGTTGCGTCTGGTTCGCTTGAACGTCACGTTGCCTTCGGTCACAATGATCGTCCTGGCATCATGACAGCCAACGCCGGCGCAGCTTATCTAAACCGACACGGCGTTTTGGCAGGCGAGAACATTGTCATCGCGACGAACAATGACTCCGCTTACTCGGTTGCTTCTGATTTAACTGGCGCTGGTGCCAAGGTCTCCATGTTGGACGCCCGCAGTTCTATCGCAGGTGCAGCGGCTGAAATGGCTTCAAGTGCTGGTGTTGACGTGATCTTCAATTCTGCTCCGATGCGTGCTCACGGTGCCAAAGGCATCAAGAAGCTGGAGTATGCTAGCTCCAGCGAGCATGGTTGGCACCACACTGGCACTGTCTCGTGTGATCTCGCATTGATTTCAGGCGGTTGGTCGCCAGTTGTCAACCTTTTGTCACATCGTGGTGTTAAGCCTGTTTGGAACCAAGAGAATGCTTGTTTCATGCCAGTTGAGAGTAGCGAACCGTTGGCTGTTGCTGGTTCTGCAGCCGGTCATTGGAATCGTGACGATTGTATCGCCTCTGGTCGTGCCGCTGCTGCTCAAGCAACAAACGCCCTGGGCGTTTCCAAGGTGCAGATTGCTGCTCCTGCAAATGCAGGCTGGGAAAACCCAATCGAGCCTTTGTATGAAGTCCGCGTTGATAGTCACAAGCTGAAATCATTTATTGATCCTCAGCATGATGTGACGGCTGACGACGTTCGCCTGGCTCATCTTGAAGGCTTTGTTTCTGTCGAACATCTCAAGCGTTATACAACGCTGGGCATGGCGACCGACCAAGGTAAGATGGGCAACATCATCGGCATCGCGTTGATGGCTGAAGCTTTGGGTAAAGATATTCCAGAAGTCGGGACCACAACTTTCCGTCCGCCTTACACACCGATTTCTTTGGGTGCACTTACCGGGCGTGGCGTTTACGATCACTTCCGTCCGCTTCGTCGTACACCGATGAACGCTTGGAACTTGGAAAACGGTGCAGTCATGATGGAGGCCGGTCTCTGGCACCGTCCTTGGTACTTCCCACAAGAACGCGAAGGCATTTCAGAAGCTTACATTCGCGAGACTGAAATCACGCGTACTAAAGTCGGTCTTTGTGACGTTACTTCATTGGGTAAGATCGCCGTTCAAGGGCCAGATGCCACGACATTCCTTAACCGGATTTATACCAATGCTTTTGCTAAATTGGCGATTGGCAGAGCACGTTACGGTATTATGTTGCGTGACGACGGTATGGTTATGGATGATGGCACGACATGGCGCTTGAGTGAAGATGAATACTTCATGACAACGACGACAGCTCATGCTGCGAAAGTCATGGTTTGGCTGGAAGAGTTGCTGCAAACGCGTTGGACGGATCTCAGTGTCCATGTAACGTCAGTTTCGGAACAATGGGCAGGCGTTGCTATTGCGGGCCCAAAATCCCGTGATGTTCTTTCTGCCATTGCCTCAAACTCTAACGAAATCACTAATGACGAGCTGCCTTTCATGGGTGTTACTCAAACAACGTTGAAAGGCGATATTCCGGTCAGAATAGCCAGAATTTCATTCTCCGGGGAGATGGCTTACGAGGCCTACGTGCCTTCTGATTATGCGCGTGAACTCATGGATATGCTCTGGGTAGAGACAACCAATATTGGTGGCTGTCTCTATGGAGCAGAAGCCCTAGGCGCTATGCGTGTTGAAAAGGGTCACGTCACCGGCACAGAACTTGATGGTCGTGTCACAATCGAAGATGCTGGTCTCGGCGGCATGGCGTCTAAGAAGAAAGACTACATCGGTAACGTTCTTCGCAAGCGTCCTGAAATGGATAAGGAAGGCAGGCCTCAGTTGGTCGGTATCTTCCCAGTTGATCGAAGCAAGAAATTCAACGCTGGTGCTATTCTCTGTGAAAAGGGCAAAGTCTCAGGTTTTGGACTCGGTTGGATAACTGGCGTTACGCATTCTCCAT
>CAJQQJ010000422.1 GCA_905480445.1 uncultured Alphaproteobacteria bacterium
TGTCAAACAAATTGGACAACGCTGTTGGTGAGGGCCAGACCCTCGAAGAGGCTTATGAATCTTTGGGTGCCGCTATTGTTAACGCACCTGCGGTCAATCAATATGGCCGTGACGAAGAAAACCAAAAAGTTGAAAGCTTGCCCACAGATCTTAAGCTATTCTGGCAAACAGTTGCTGGCTTGCCACTGGGTGAAGAGAGCTTCTTAATCGAAGCAGAAGGTAATGAGTTTTTTGTAGCTCGAGTTAACCAAGTGATCCCGCCCCGTGACCAGACATTGGATGAGGTTCGTGAGCGTGTTTCTTCAGCCATTAAGCTGCAAAAGGCCCGTGACCAGGCACAGGAAAAAGCGAAAGCCTTGTTGGTTGAGCTAGAAGGTGGAAAGACAGCCGCGGAAATCGCGACAAGCTTAGAAAGCGAAGTTATCATTTCTACCGCTGGTAACATTACGACAATTCGCCAGCAAGAATCTGATGCTAGACATTTGCCGCGAGAAGCTTTCACAGTTGCAGCTGATACTTGGGCTGTTGCTGAAGCAGGCCGTGACGCTCTTGTTTATCGTGCGACACAGGTCATTCCCGCTTCTCTTGAAGCAGATGCTCTAACCGCTGAAGACAGCCCATTTAAAACCGTCAGTGGTGAAATTCAGGAAGCTCTAGGTCGTGAAATCCTTACTCAATTCCAAGCTGCACTTAAAGAGAGAACGCCAATTGATATAGAGCAAAGTATTGTTGATGATGCATTAGAAGCCGCCGCCCAACAGCTAGCCAGTCTGACCACTGGTGCTACTTCGCCAGAAATCTCCAATACGCCACAGTAATTACCGTGCACATATTTCCGGATTTCGAGCAGTTCAAAACTAAGTTTGATGCAGGCGAGTCTCAAGTAATCTGGGCCACAACAGTGGCAGACCTTGAGACACCTGTGTCGGCTATGATGAAGCTGTGCAAGGAAAAGCCCTACTCTTTCCTATTTGAGTCGGTCGAAGGCGGCGCCATTCGAGGGCGATATTCCTTTATTGGCTACAACCCCGACCTTATCTGGCGGCATAAGAACGGCAAGACTGAGATCAATCGCCAGGCCCTCAATCCAGATGGCTCGGTCGGTGGCAGCTACGAGCCTTGTGGCGATTCAGATCTAAATCCACTGCACTCTCTGCGTGACTTAATCGATGAGTCACGGATTGATCTACCTGAAGAACTACCACCAATGGCAGCCGGAGTGTTCGGCTACATGGGTTATGACATGGTGCGCCATATGGAACGCCTGCCAGATGCGAATGACCCCGGTCTCGATACTCCTGACTCAATTTTCTCACGCCCAACAATGGTGGCCATCTTTGACCAGCTCAAGGACACGGCAACATTGGTCAGTCCTATCTACGCACAGGAAGGTATCACAGCTGCAATTGCATACGAGTTAGCAGTCTCTCGGATCGCAAGAGCCTTAGACGCTCTTGAAGCACCGCTGTTCCACAGAATGCTGGAAGATGAGCCACCGTCTGACTTGCCTGAACCACAATCAACTGTTGAACGTTCCAAATTTCACGAAATGGTAGCGAAAGCCAAAGAATACATTTACGCAGGTGATATTTTCCAAGTTGTACTATCGCAACGTTTCTCAGTTCCTTTTACTCTTTCGTCGACCGCGCTCTATCGGTCACTGCGCAGATTAAATCCCTCTCCGTTTCTCTATCATCTCGGATTTGAGGGCTTCTCCATCGTTGGCTCTAGTCCTGAGATCTTGGTGAGGTTAAGAGACGACGAAGTCACAATCAGACCGATTGCAGGAACACGTATTCGGGGTGCAAACAAGGCCGAAGACGAAGCACTTGCAGCTGACTTGCTGTCTGATGAGAAAGAGCTGGCTGAACATTTGATGCTGCTGGACCTAGGACGCAACGACGTTGGTCGCGTTTCTGAGATTGGATCGATTTCCGTCACAGAGCGAAATATCGTCGAGCTTTACAGTCATGTCATGCACATCGTCTCTAATGTGACCGGCCAGATCCGCAAAGATCTCACAGCTATTGACGCAATCCAGGGCGGCTTCCCAGCTGGAACTGTATCCGGTGCCCCTAAAGTGCGCGCTATGGAAATCATTGATGAGCTTGAACCAGAGCGTCGTGGCATCTATGCTGGTGCTATCGGTTATTTTTCAGCAAACGGATCCATGGACAACTGTATTGCGGTCAGAACTGCAATCGTTAAAGACGGCATGATGCATATTCAGGCCGGTGCTGGCGTTGTCGCGGATTCAGATCCTGAAAGCGAATATCAAGAATGCCGTAACAAAGCACGTGCTTTGGTTCGTGCAGCTGAAGAAGCTGTGGCCTTTGCTGCTAACAGATCTAACCTGGGATAAGGCAATGAATCACAAAGCTTTCTCTCACCTATCCTCCTTTCGATGTCGAAGCTGACATTAACGAAGACGATTCTTCGTGTGATCAGACTTTCCCCCTCCTACGCGCCCTGTTATAGGGGCAGATGAAAATAGGATAGAGCAGTGTTTCTACTCATCGATAACTACGATTCTTTTACTTATAACCTCTACCACTTCCTTGGTGAACAAGGAGCGGAGCTCGAGGTTGTGCGCAACGACGAAATCACCGTTGAGGAGGTTTTCGCCAAAAACCCTGAGGGTGTCATACTCTCCCCTGGTCCCTGTACACCCAACGAAGCCGGCATTTGCCTTGAGATGGTGTCAGCGGCAGCTGAACAATCTCTGCCTCTGTTAGGCGTTTGTTTAGGCCACCAATCCATAGGCCAGGCTTTTGGTGGTAATGTCATCAGAGCGCAAGAATTGATGCATGGTAAAACTTCATCAATCAGTCATAACGACGAAGGATTGTTTGCCGGTTTAAAGTCGCCGTTGACGGTAACCAGATATCATTCCCTGATCGTTGAGCGTCATAGCCTGCCTGATTGCCTTGAAGTCACGGCTGAGATTGACAGTGGCATGATAATGGCGATGCAGCATAAAGAGCTGCCAATTCATGGCGTGCAATTCCATCCGGAATCAATCGCCAGTGAATCAGGCAAAGCTATGCTTAAAAACTTTATTGACCTGGCAAAAGCAGCCTGAAAGATAAAACCATGAGTACACAAACTGAATTTAAGGCCCTCATTGCTAAAACAGCAGATGGCCATTCTCTGTCTCAAGACGAGGCCAAACTAGCTTTTGACGTTATGATGTCCGGCGAGGCAACAGCCAGTCAGATTGGCGGCTTCTTGATGGCACTTCGTGTGCGCGGTGAAACCGTAGACGAGATCACTGGTGCCGCGAAAGCCATGCGTGAAAAGGCGCATATGCTTAACGCGCCCGATGGTGCTGTTGATACTGCAGGCACAGGTGGAGATTCATCCGGCACCTACAATATTTCAACAGCGGCAGCCATTGTTATCGCAGGCGCAGGCGTTCCCGTTGCCAAACACGGTAACCGTGCACTTTCATCCAAGTCTGGATCAGCGGATGTGCTCAACGCGCTAGGCGTTAATATTGATGCCGACTGGGAATTGGTACAAAAGTCCATTAATGAAGCCAACGTTGGTTTCCTGATGGCACCGCGTCACCACGGCGCGATGCGCCACGTTGGACCGACACGTGTTGAACTTGGAACCAGAACGATTTTCAATCTACTAGGGCCTCTGTCAAATCCTGCTGGCACGAAACGACAGCTAGTTGGTGTGTTCGCGGAAAAGTGGGTTAATCTCGTAGCGCGGGTCTTTGGCGAACTAGGGGCGACTAAAGCCTGGGTCGTTCATGGCACTGATGGCCTCGATGAAATCACAACAACCGGATCAACGATTGCCGCTGAATGGGCCAACGGTACCGTTCGCGACTTCGTCATCAATCCAGAGGATTACGGCATTGCATTGGCTGACCCAGCGAACCTAAAAGGTGGCGATGCCGAAACGAACGCGGCGGCCTTGCGAGCAGTACTGGAAGGCGCCAAAAACGCCTACCGCGATATTGTCTTGATGAACACTGGCGCGGCCCTGGTAATTGCTGACAAAGCTGGCGATCTCGGCGAAGGTATTGAGCTCGCTAAACAGTCGATTGATTCCGGTGCTGCACTAACAAGATTAGATCAGATGATTGCAATTTCACATGAACGAGATAAAGCATAAATGACTGAAATACCTGACGTTCTTGTAAAAATTTGTGACGAAAAGCGCGAATTTGTTGAAGCTCGCAAGAAAGAGCGGGATGTCTGGCAATTGCTGGAGATCGCTGAACAGTTGCCGGCACCTCGTGGCTTCGCGGCTGCGCTGACCAGAGACGCACGCATTCATGGCAACAGCTTGATCGCAGAGATCAAAAAGGCCTCTCCAAGTAAAGGGTTGATCCGCCCAGACTTTGATCCTCCACGTCTAGCAGAAGCCTATAATGCTGGCGGAGCGACTTGCCTCTCAGTCTTGACGGATGAACCTTATTTTCAAGGCCACGATGACTACGTTAAGGCCGTCAGGGACGTTGTTCCACTGCCTGTACTACGCAAAGATTTCATGATCGACCCTTATCAGATCGCTGAAAGCCGAGCGATTGGTGCAGATTGTATTCTGATTATCATGGCGGCACTCGATGACGAAACCGCCTTGCACATAGAAGCCGCGGCTTTCGATCTAGGCATGGACGCTATCATTGAGGTCCATAACGAAGAAGAGATGGAACGGGCCCTCAAACTTGAGTCCCCACTGATCGGCGTTAACAACCGAAACCTCAAAACGCTCGAGATCGACATAGCCACCACAGAGCGCTTGTCTCAAATGATCCCCTATGACCGTTGGTTGATTGCAGAGTCCGGGCTCTATTCAAATGAAGATTTGGTACGCATGCGGGCGACTGGCGCTAAGTCATTTTTGATCGGTGAGTCCTTGATGCGTCAAGACGATGTGACAGCAGCAACCAAAACAATTCTCGGACGCGAGTAGTAATGGCAGACTTCACCCACTTTGATGATCAGGGCAAAGCTCACATGGTTGATGTGTCGGATAAAGCCGACACCACCCGTATAGCGACAGCCAAAGGTCGCGTGGTAGTAAATGAAGAAACGCTACAGCTTATCAAGTCGGGCGGTTTCAAGAAAGGCGACGTGCTTGCCGTCGCTCGATTGGCCGGAATTATGGCCGCCAAGAAAACGCCAGATCTCATTCCTCTATGCCACCCCTTGCCTTTGACGTCAGTCAAGGTGAACCTTCAACTGAACAAAAATAAATCTTCTGTTGATATCGATGCCACTTGTAAAATTACTGGTAAGACGGGCGTTGAAATGGAAGCCCTGACGGCAGTGACAGTCGCTGCGCTCACAGTTTATGATATGTGCAAAGCTGTCGATAAGGCCATGCGTATCGAGGATGTCCGTTTGGTCCATAAGTCTGGCGGTAAGTCCGGCACATTTGAGGCTGAGTAATGCTTTCGTTTGAGGAGGCACGCCAACGCGTCATCGAAGCCTTTAGCCCTCTAGCTTCTGAGTCCGTTCCCATCGGACAAGCTCTTGGTCGTGTTCTAGCCGAAGACGTCACAGCACAATTGACGATGCCACGCAAGGATGTCTCAGCCATGGATGGCTACGCTGTTCGTGCAGCCGACATCCAGACCTTTCCTTGCAAACTAATAATCATCGGCGAACTAGCGGCTGGTACGACCCAGGAATTCGAGGTTGGTCCAGGTCAATGCACACGCATCTTCACCGGCGCGCCTTTGCCCGTTGGTACTGATACCATCCTCATTCAGGAAAACGCCAAACGAGACGGCGACAATGTACAAGTACTAGAATCCTGTTCTCTTGGCCGCTACGTTCGAAAGGCAGGCTTGGACTTTTCTGAAGGCAACACCCTAGCCACTCGAGGCCAACGACTTTCCGTTCGTGATCTCGCGGTCATAGCCGCCGGTAACAATCCAACCGTTTCGGTTCATCGAAGACCTCGCGTTGCCATCCTTTCAACCGGTGATGAAATTGTTGAGCCTGGCGCGCCAATGCATGGCAATCAGATCGTTAGTTCCAACTCAATCACCCTGACCGCGATGGTAGAGGCAGCAGGCGCCGAAGCCATCAATCTTGGCATTGCACAAGACAATCGAGAAAGTTTGGCAGCAGCCTTTCGTAAGGGCCTGGAAGCGGATTTATTGGTCACAACGGGCGGTGCATCAGTCGGCGAGCATGACCTGGTCAAACCAGTGTTAGCTGAATTTGGTCTTGAACTCGATTTTTGGAAAATCGCTATGCGCCCCGGCAAACCGTTGATCTTCGGCGCCGTCGATGGAACCGGTATTCTGGGGCTACCAGGCAACCCAGTGTCCTCTTATGTCTGTGGCTTGCTGTTCATGATCCCTGCCATCAACGCCATGATGGGCATCAATGATCATGAGCTGCCTCTTGAGCCTGCTATCCTGGGCGACGACATTCCGGCAAACGACCAACGCCTCGAGTTCATGCGAGCGCGTACTTCCCGAGATAAAGATGGCCAACTGGTCGCCACACCATTCTCCAAGCAAGACAGTTCAATGCTTTCTAGGTTGGCAGCAGCGGGTTGCTTGATTTTGCGCCCAGCTCATGGACCTGCCATGAGCAAAGGCGATGGGGTTCAGGTTCTTACACTGAACTGATTATCCGGTAGTCACTTTCGTCCAACCAGACTTCTTCCAAGTTATTGCCAGGCCCATCGCGGTCAACAATTATGAAGTTAGAGGTCCTCTCGAGCGCCAGCAGTGGATGGTGCCAAACGTTGCGGGCGTAGTTTACGCCTTGATCGCCTCGTGCCCAGAAGGCCTCGATAGTCGTTGGATCAAGTTTGTCTTCACCCTGCCCAACGACAACCAAGTATGGCCGTTCATTCAGCGGGAAAAACAGTTGGCTGCCAAGCGGATGGCGCTCCATCATTTTGATTTGAATGGGGAAATCGTAAGATTGGCCCTGGAAGATTGAGACGATTGCTTTTCCGCCTTCCCTTTCAACATCGATCTTAGCCAGGTCATGAAAGCGCTCAGTCATGCCATGGTTGATGGTGAAGTGCTTTGAGCCTTCCAATTGAACGACATCGCCATAAGGGGCGAAGACTTCGCGTGTCAGCAGCCTTGGTTTAAGTATCTTTGTCATATCAACAACTTTCTCACTTTCCCGGTCAAACGTAGAGCGAGCCGGGATCTCTATCCAATTGGAGCGCTATTCTTTTGGGGATCCCGGACAAGCCAGATGGCTTTCCGGGAAATTGCTCCGGCTGTTATTTCGGCTTATGATTTTCATGGAAATGACGGGCTATGTCGACGCGACGGCAAACCCATGCTTTATCGTGTGATTGGACATAATCGAGGAACTTCATCAACGCAGCCGCACGACCAGGCCGGCCCACCAATCGGCAATGGAGTCCTACTGACATCATTTTAGGGCTATCCGCACCTTCTTCATAAAGCACATCAAATGTGTCTTTGAGGTAGTTGAAGAACTGATCACCCGCGTTGAAACCTTGGAAAGCAGCAAAGCGCATATCGTTTGTATCCAGCGTATAGGGAATGACCAGATGAGGACCATGTGGAGATTTCTCCCAGTAAGGTAAATCATCGGCATAGGTGTCGCTGTCATAGAGAAAACCGCCCTCTTCCTTGATGATATCCCTGGTCTGTGGAGAGATGCGTCCTGTGTACCAACCCAGCGGCCGCTCGCCAGTGATCTCTTCGTGTAGTCGGATAGCATCTTTGATTTGTTGACGCTCTTCTGCCTCTGGCATGTACTGGTAATCGATCCAGCGCAAACCGTGGGAAGCGATCTCCCAACCCGCTTCTTTCATAGCAGCGACTGCGTCCGGGTTACGGGCCAAAGCCATTGTTACGCCGTAAACCGTCACAGGCATATTGCGCTTGGTGAACATGCGCCACACCCGCCAGAAACCAGCGCGGCTCCCGTACTCATAGACGGATTCAATGTTCATGTTGCGCACGCCTTCCAAAGCCGGTGCGCCAACTGTTTCAGACAAAAAAGCTTCGGATGCCTTATCGCCATGGATGACCGCATTCTCGCCGCCTTCCTCGTAGTTCACAACAAACTGGACAGCCACTCTCGCACCACCCGGCCATTTTGGGTCAATCGGGTCTCGACCATAACCAACCAGATCACGTGGATAGCCATCAACGGAAAAGAAGTCCTTATAGCTCATCGACCATCTCCTCTAAACGAAAGCGAATAATGCGGCAAACTTGAGCGATTGCTGTCAAAAATTCTTCAGTTTGTGTTGAGCTTAGTCTGGTCTCAAAAGCATCCAGAATCTGGTGTTTGTTCGCACCCTTAACTGCGAAGATGAAGGGGAAACCAAACTTATCAAGATAACCCCCGTTGAGATTTGTAAACAAATCCAGTTCGGCTTGAGTTAACTGATCCAAGCCTACACCCGCCTGTTCCGACATCGAATGAGCTTCCAACTCTCCAGCCAATGCTGCCTTACCCGCTAAGTCAGGATGAGCGCGGATAACCGCTAATTGTTCCTTTTCTGTCGCAGTTGTCAGAGCCCGCTGAAAAGCATCAATCATCGCTGAGCGTGTATCAAATGGTCCTGCTATGCTTCGTGCACGTTCAGCAACCCAAGGAGAATGTTCTGCAACTGGCCCAAACTTAGCCAGATAGGCGGTTCCCTCTAATGCACTGATTTCACTGACTTTCATTACTGAGCCCTCAGCCAAGCACCCAAAGCTTCTCGCTCAGCCTTTGACATTGCCGTACCATTACCTAGAGGCATTGCATTAGAGTTTACAGACTGCTGCAATACGGCGTTTTTCTGTACTATGACTTCAGCTAATGAATTGAACTTGATGCCTTTAGGAGCCTCATCATGGTCTTCATGGCGAGGACTTCCAGAATGACAGACGGTGCAATGTTGGTTAACTATTGCGAAGATTTCTTCATTTGGCAGAACTTCAACTGAATCATCCACCGGCTTTGGAGCCGTCATCACGATCAAGGCTAATAGAGCCACCGCAGCGACACCAAGCGTCCATAGTATCTTCTTGGCCGGGACACCCGCATCATGACGGTTGATAAAGTGACGAACCATTGCGCCTACGATCAAGATCAAAGCAACAATCAACCATGATTTATCATGACTGAACAACATCGGATGATGATTACTGACCATCATCACCAGAACAGGCAAAGTCAGATAGTTGTTATGGAGCGAACGCTGCTTGCCTATTTGGCCGAGTTTAGGGTCTGGCGGCAGGTCCGCTAACAAAGCTTTAGTGATCTTCGCCTGGTTAGGTATGATGACCATGAACACGTTGGCCGCCATGATTGTACCGACAAAAGCACCGACGTGAATGAAGGCCCCTCGCCCACTAAACACCAGCGTGAAAAGGTAAGCGGCACCACATATCAAGATGAACACGGCGGGTACCAACAGGATCTGTTCTCGCCCTATCGGGGACTTGCACAAACCATCATAAATCATCCAGCCGACAAGCAATGAGCCGATTGAAATAGCAATGGCTTGCCAAGGTACCAATGCAAGAACGGCAGGATCGATCAGGTAAGCAGTAGCATTGAAATAGTAGATTGAAATCAATAGCGCAAAACCAGAGATCCAAGTGAGATAGGCTTCCCATTTGAACCAATGGAGGTCACTCGGAAGCGCTTCAGGAGCCACCAAGTACTTTTCCACATGGTAGAAACCGCCACCATGAACCATCCAGGATGTGCCGGACACACCCTTGTTCATTTGTGCTCTCTTTTTGAAGGAAATATCGAGCCAAACGAAGAAGAAAGACGCCCCAATCCAGGCGATGCCCAGGGTAATGTGGAACCACCTTAGTAACAGTGTTGCCCAGTCTGCCAAAAAACCAATCATATCAACCCCTTGTAATACTTGCATCGATTGTACCAAGCCGGATGTCTCTGTACGAGTTTTAAATTTTCTTGTAGAGTAGAAATTACTTTTAAGTTTGGTTTGAAAATCATGCTCAAAAACCTCGAAGACGTTAAAATTTTCGTCCGTATTGCAGAACGCGGCTCCTTATCAGCGGCTGGGCGTGAACTCCGCATGTCGGTCGCGGTTGTAAGCCATCGGATAGCCCGTTTGGAAAAGGACCTAGGCACAACCCTGTTCTGGCGAACAACGCGAAAGCTGCAACTCACCGACGAAGGCCGCCGTTTCTTAGAGCACAGCCGGGAACTGCTGGATGTCGTACAGCGTGCAGAAGCAGAACTGTCAGAAGACCATACGCCGACACCAGGACCAATCACAGTCACTGTTCCAGTCACGCTTGGTCGAGACTTTATCGCGCCTCTAATCCCTACTTTTCACGAGAGCCATCCTGGTATTTCAGTACAACTCCACCTGAGTGACCGGTTAATGAACTTGATCGATGACCAATACGATTTGGCGATTAGGATAGCGAACCTCCCTGACTCAGCTTTGGTTGCTCGTAAGCTTGCATCTAATCAAAGAGTCATCTGTGCTTCTCCAACCTACTTGGAAAAAAATGGCGCGCCGCAAACTTTAGAAGATCTCAACAATCACAACTGCCTGCTCCTCAGGTTTCCAGGATCGAAACAATATCAATGGACGATTGAAGCCGAAACTGGTCCGAAGAAACTCAATCTGACTGGAACAATGGACGCAGACCAGATGGAGGTGCTGCGCCAATGGGCGCTCGATCATCAAGGGATTACCATGCAGGATCATAGAGATGTGGCTAATGAGCTGGCCGACGGCCTTCTGGTACCAGTGCTGGAGGAGATTACCCCTGCGTCTTACGCGATCTACGCGCTCTATCCCAAACGGCTGTATATGCCGCCCAGGACCAGAGCATTCTTTGATTTTTTAGTGCAGCAGTTTAAAGCGATGTAAACGATAGGTAATCAATTACTTCGCCACATAATGAACAGACCTGAGATAACAACTAAGACACTGCCAAGGATCATGACGAAGTCAATTTGTTCACCAAACCAAAAACGCCTATCCCAATACCAAACAGCAAACGAGTATAGCGGAAAGGTGTGACAGAAGAAACTTCACCGGTCCGCATTGCCTTCACAAAACTGTCTTCGACCGCACCCCCCGCAAGGCTGCAACCATCCAGCAACAACCATTCTAATTTGTACGCCGATCAGTTTTTATTTCAAATCCTTTGGGCAACACCTTAGCGATGCTGTTTCAACAGATTTGACCTCAGTCGTAGCCAGGAGGTGGTACGAAGCCGCCAATTTCCCGCTCAACGGCCCTTGAGAATGCCAACCCTGTATGGTCTCTGCCGTAGCCAGCAATAGCCTGATAGCCAACAGGAAGATCCTCAACAAAACCGATAGGCCCAACAGTGCTCGGCAACCCAACAACGCCTGAGTAACCTGACCAGAACAGCTGCTGCATTTCAGGCTGCTCTTTGCCATTGACCTCTAGTTTCCGTTCAAAGCGGGCTCCCTCTTGATTATGCGGGAAGGCAGCGGACGAACAAACGGGTACAATCAAGATATCCCAGTCGGTAAAGAATTCATCGAACTTAAGACGTGAGTGACGACGTTCATTGTCGGCAACAAACCATTCTCTATGCGTGAAGCTTCTGCCGCGAATTCGCGGCTCCATCATCCTGGATACCATAGGATCATTCAAGCTTTGCACCTTTGCTAAATCTCTAGCATCGTCTTTGGCTGTGAACCCAAAAGACAAAGCCGCACCTAACAAGGTCATATAGTTGGTAAAGTGCTTTTCACTGTCGATTGCAGGGCTGTGAGTGAAAGACACCTTTGCGCCAGTCGCTGCAAGTTTCTCGCCAAAGGCAGCGATAGAATCTAGATAACCCTGGTCGACGGCACAGGCTGAGTCACCAAGTTTGATAGCAATACGGAAATCACTTAGGTTTTCTCGATCATCGGTTGCCAGTCCAGGCTGCCAGGCGCCTTTCCAGAATCTATCGGCTTGAGCTAACAGATCAAATCCGAGAGACAAGTCACCTGCGTTCCTTGCCAAAGGTCCTTGAACACCGATATCGACATCCATGAGATAGCCAGGAATGGAATGACCAGCGCCTGG
>CAJQQJ010000423.1 GCA_905480445.1 uncultured Alphaproteobacteria bacterium
GCAAGAGCTAAATTCATGGTGTAAGATTTATTGTCTCCGTCGGTGAAGTCTGGTTTTTTGACTGCTATGGGCGTTAACAGTCACGCTGAAGGCAATTATTTCTCCAGATTCCCATTTCTTGTAATTGATCTTATAGGCGTCAGGGGCTATATGAGCCTCAAGCTTTCCCCCTCGCAATTTACTTCTTCGAAAAACTACAATCGAAGACCGTAAAAATCAGGGCTAAATCAGGCAGAAATGCCTCTCTGAGGAATTGAATTCGATATGAACCCGGTTCGTTTTTTTCGCGAAGTTCGTCAAGAAGTTCGCAAGGTTACTTGGCCAACCCGTCGTGAGACAGTTGTAACAACTGTGATGGTCTTTATTATGGCAGCTCTTTGTGCGCTGTTTTTCTTTGCAGCTGATCAAGTTATCTCGCTCGTCATTAAAACTATCCTCGGGTTTGGAAACTAATCATGGCGACAAAAGCACGTTGGTACGTTCTGCACGTTTACTCCGGTTTTGAAAAAAAGATCGTTGAGTCCATCAAGGAACAGTCCGAAAAGAAGGGAATAGGCGAGCACTTTGAAGAGCTGCTTGTTCCTTCAGAAGAAGTTGTGGAAATGCGCCGAGGCCAAAAGGTTAACGCAGAACGCAAGTTTTTCCCTGGCTACATCTTGATGAAAATGCATTTGACCGATGCGGCTTGGTCTTTGGTTAAAAACACGCCAAAAGTGACGGGCTTCCTTGGTGGTCGTGGTCGCCCGGTTCCAATTACTGAAAAAGAGGCTTACCGCATCCTCCAGCAAGTTCAAGAAGGTGTTGATCGGCCACGTCCAGCCATCACATTTGATGTTGGCGAGCAGGTGCGTGTTAATGACGGTCCTTTCACTTCCTTTAACGGATTTGTGGAAGAAATTGACGAGGACAAAGCACGTCTCAAAGTGGCCGTTTCGATTTTTGGGCGTTCCACTCCGGTAGAACTGGAATATTCTCAGGTCGAGAAGCTTTAATCAAAAGTTCATGCTTGTTGAGAACGCGGTCGGATTGAACAATCTGGGCCGCGTTTTCTTTTTCAGGGGACCGGTTTACAAATGACAGGCAAGCCAGACTTTGATTCTGACTTTCAGGATAAACTCTCAGACCTGTTCAAATGGCGACGGGACGTGCGTCACTTCCTTCCCGATCCGATTTCTCGAGAGGAAGTTCTGGAACTCTTGGAAGAGGCTAATTTGGCGCCCTCAGTTGGCCTAAGCCAACCCTGGAGATTTGTTCTTGTAGAGACGCAAGAGAACCGGCAAAAAGTTATTGCGAATTTCGAGAATGCCAACAGAAATGCGCTCAACGACTACAACGAAGACAAAGCTAAACTGTACAGCCAGTTAAAATTGGCGGGGTTAAAAGAAGCGCCGGTACACCTCGCGGTTTTCTGCGACGAAGGAACGGAAAAAGGTGCCGGGCTGGGGCGTCGAACGATGCCAGAGATGCTGCGTTATTCTGTTGTTACGTCTATTCAGCTGTTGTGGTTGGCCGCCCGAGCAAAAGGTATCGGCGTCGGCTGGGTGTCAATCATGGATCCTGAAAGACTGAAGCAAGATTTGGCGATCTCAGAGAAATGGCAACTTGTTGGTTACCTTTGTGTCGGAAAGCCAAAACAGGAACAAATCACTCCTGAGTTGGAACGCGCTGGTTGGGAAAGTCGCGAAGAGTTGGAAAAGCTAGTCTTCAAACGTTGAGGCAGCCAGACATAACCTCAATTGAGTTTACTCCAATTCGCACTTCGGTTACCTTTCCCTCCAGTTTTTTCGCCTTGGCGAAAAGTAAAGACTTACGTCCCATTTCTTCACCTTGAACGATACGATAGGATTTATTGATTGAGGAAGCTGGAGATAAGTGAGTGAGCAGCGCCGCTAATGCACAGTTGGCAGATCCCGTCGCCGGGTCCTCTGGTATATTGATTGTTGGTGCAAACATACGACAGCGAATGTCGGCTTCTGCTTCTTCGACTTTGCAATAGATATGCAGTTTCTGATGTTCAAAAGGCAGGATGGAAATGGCATCCACAACGGGTTTGCATCTCGCTAGAACTTGAGGGCTGCTTACTTCAATCATCGTAAATGACAGCCCGACAGAAGCAAATGTCGGTTGGTGCGTTGTTGTTACAATGTCATCTTCATCAATCGAGAGACAACGAGCGATCTCCTCAGTTGAAATGTCAGCTCCAGTCTCAAGATCTCCTGGCGCTACTAGTTCAGCGCTTTTAACCTTGCCATCTTCTCTTTGAACTGTGACCTCAACCAAGCCTGCGATTTCTTCGAAATGCAGTAAGTCGCTCAACTCCTTGCCAAAGAGTTCGCCCATTTGGGCCACAACGCAAGCCGTGCCGACATTGGGATGGCCGGCAAAAGGCATCTCAATTTTAGGGGAGAAAATCCGAACGTTCGCCGTGTTCTGTGGGTCTTTTGGCGGTAGAACAAAAGTCGTCTCTGGGTAATTGAACTCGGCAGCAATGAGCTGCATTTGTTCTTTTGTCAGTTTTTCACCGCCAAAGACGACACCTAAGGGATTGCCTGTAAAAGGCGTGTCTGTGAAGACATTGCAGGTTTTGTAGGTGAGATCCATAGCGAGCTTCCAATGTGAGATTACTGACAGCTTTTGTCAGCAGTTTTGTGGATAATCAAAGCCACACCTTAGGAAGTTGTCAAATGAATAAGCGACCAGAACTAACCCATGAGATCGCAAGGGATCAATTTGAAGATCACTACTGGCTTAAGAATGAGTTGGTTGCGTTTTGCCGAATCAATCAGATCCCGGCTTCTGGTACCAAGATACTCTTGAGTGCCAGGATTGCCGCTTTCCTGAGAGGTGAACCTTTGGCAACTGAAGCAACCAAGCGAATTGTTAGGCCAATGCCACAGGATTTCACGCTTGAAATGAAGATAGAAAAAGGTTGGCGTTGCTCGCAGGCGTTGAGGGGCTTTTTTGAGCGCATGACCGGAAAGAAATTTGGGTTCGACGAAGTCTTGAGGCAGCAAATCGCACAGGGCGAAGGGATTACTTTGCAACAGGCATTATCCGCTTGGGAGCAACGTCAGGAAATGAAACCCAAAAATACGATTGCCCCACAATTTGAATACAACCGCTTTGTCAGGCGATATCGGGCATTGAAGCCAGGCTTGAAGCATTCAGAGGTCGTCACTGCCTGGAAGTATTTTCGCTCTCTACCAAGGTCCACCAGACCAACAATTGACGAATTGGCAGCCAGTGGGCCTTTTTCCTAATCTGAGAAGTCTTTGGAGTGACCAAGAATCTTGTCATCCAGTTTGCTGACGAGGTCTGTGTTTTTGCCTTCGTAGTCAAATTGTGCCAGCAAATACTTAATAACACTGAGCCGGGCGCGCTTTTTGTCATCTGAGAGAACCACTGTCCAAGGCGCATGAGAAGAGGAGGTCGCATCGAATATCTCGTCACGTGCCACAGAATAGTCATCCCACTTGGAAAGCGAGGCGAGATCAATCGGGCTGAGCTTCCATTGTTTGAGCGGATCGTTCGATCGGGCAATGAATCGTCTCAGTTGCTCCGCACGGCTAACCGACAGCCAAAATTTCACCAGGTGAATACCATCGTCCACCAACATGTCTTCAAATCGGGGCGCTTCCTTCAAGAAAGTCTTATTCTGTTGTGGCGTGCAGAAGCCCATGACCTTCTCGACGCCACCGCGGTTGTACCAAGAACGGTCAAAAATGGCGATTTCACCGTTGGTTGGCAGGTGCTTAACATAACGCTGGAAAAACCATTGTCCGCGTTCCATATCCGTAGGCTTTGATAGGGCAATAACCTTAGCCGATCTGGGATTCATATGTTCCCTGATGCGTTTGATACAGCCGCCCTTTCCGGCGGCATCGCGACCTTCGAAAACAACAACCAGTCTCTTGCCGTCTTCTTTGACCCAATGCTGTAGTTTCACTAGTTCGATGTGTAACAAATAGAGCTCGTCTTCATAGGCGCCACTTTTTATCCGTTTCTTATGAGGATAGCGGGCGCTTAGAATGGCCTTCTTGTCTGCGTTGACGGCTTGTTCGACAATGCCTTGTGGCAATTCAGAGTTACGCAGGTCTTTTGGGAGTTTGAGCAAGGACATATGATGCTGAGCTTCTAGTTCTAATTCTATTCAAATCGAGAATTTGTCTAAAGGTAAAGCGTGAACTTGTAAAAGCTAATCGTTCTTGCCTCTTGCCACTGGAGTGGACACAGCGTAGGCAGCAAAAAGAAGAAATCAAGAAACTGACCATCGTTAAGGAGCTGACTTCGTATGTCTTACAAATGTGGCTGCGCTTGCGGCGCAATTAAATTTGAAATCCACGGCGAGCCAATAAACGCAGCGGTTTGCCATTGCAAGCAATGCAAAAAAGCCACTGGTGCGCCTCTCTTTATGGCTCCGGCATTTCATGACAGAGACGTTACGATGAAAAAGGGGGAAGCTAAATGGTTCCAGTCGTCCTCCAAAGCTAAAAGAGGTTTTTGCGGTGATTGTGGCTCACCATTGTTTTTCAAATTTGAAAACTCAGAAGCGACAGATGTGTTGATCGGATGCTTCGACGACCCTCACCAGATTGAACCAACCGAACATCTTTGGTCAGACGAAAGGATGTCTTGGTTGCCAGTTGACGATTCTCTTCCTTGCTACACACAAGATAGAGGCAAAAAACTGTTCTGAAACAAAGCTTGAGGCTTGTATTCGCAAAGATAACGGGCTATTCACCGCTCGTTCCTGTGTGGGAGGCCCGCCATAGCTGTACCACGCGCCCATTTCTAATCGCCTCAGGGCGGTTTTTCTTTTTAGGGTAATATAATGGC